>JBASTF010000975.1:0-1718 GCA_049274755.1 Rubrivivax sp.
TGGTGCTGCTGGGCGCGGGTGCGGCCAGCGTGGTGCTGGCCATCGCCGCCGCCGTGCTGATCTCGCGCTCCATCACCGTGCCGCTGCAGCGTGCCACCGAGGCGGCACGCCGCATCCAGGCCGGCGATCTGTCGACCCGCATCGACAGCACGCAGCACGACGAGATCGGTGTCCTGCTGCGTTCGATGGACGAGATGCAGCAGCACCTGCGTGGTGTCATCGACGACGTGCTGCGCTCGGCGCGCGACGTCGCCGCCAGTTCCGACGAACTGGCACACGGCAACATCGAACTCTCGCAGCGCACCGAACGTTCGGCCAGCAGCCTGCAGCAGACCGCGGCCGCCGTCGAGCAGATCAGCAGCACCGCCGCCGGCAGCAGCACCAAGACCCACGAAGCGGCCACGGTGGCCGGCCGGGCCCGCGACGCCGTCGTCGAGGGCGGCAACGTCGTCGAAGCCCTGGTCGGCACGATGACGCGCATCGCAAGCTCGAGTGCACGCATCCGCGACATCATCGCCGTCATCGACGGCATCGCGTTCCAGACCAACATCCTGGCGCTGAACGCCGCGGTGGAAGCGGCACGCGCCGGCGAACAAGGGCGCGGTTTTGCCGTCGTCGCCTCCGAGGTGCGCTCGCTGGCCGCACGCGCCGGTTCGGCGGCACGCGAGATCAAGACGCTGATCGACGACTCGGCCGAACGTGTGGCCGATGGCACGGCCTCGGTGGCCGTGGTCGGCGAACGCATCCGCGGCATCGTCGCCGAGGTGATGAGCGTGCGCCAGCTGATCGAGGAGGTGTCGGTCGCCAGCCAGGAACAGTCCAGCGGCATGCAGGCCGTGACACGCAGCGTCACCGACCTCGACGACTCGACGCAGCAGAACGCCTCGCTGGTGGAAGAGATCGCCGCCACCGCCGCGTCGCTGAAGACCAACGCACAACGCCTGGTCGGCACCGTCGAGTTCTTCCGCCTGCCCGCCGCCTGAACCCCCAACCCAAAAGGAACCCCGAGATGAAGATGCACAACACGCTGCTGCTGGCCCTGGTGCTGGCCCTGTCCACCGTGGCCGCGACGCCGGCGCTGGCGCAGAGCACCGCGCCCAAGGTGCTGAAGAAGGTGCCGCTGGAATTCCCGCCCGAGGCCGTGCGCCGCGGCGTCGACCGCGGTGTGCTGAAGGCGCGGCTGACGATCGACGGTGCCGGTGCCGTCACCGATGCCAGCATCGTCGAGACCACGCCGAGCAAGGCCAAGATCCTGAACGACTCGGTGCTGGAAGTGCTGAACAAGTGGAAGTTCGAAGGTTCGGGCAAGCCCGCCACCTTCGACATGCAGCTGGTGCTGCAAGCCGACTGACACGGTCGCGCACGGGACAGCGCCACTGCGCCCCTGCCACCAGAATGGCGGCATGGGAACGCTTTATCTCGTGCGCCACGGCCAGGCGAGTTTCGGCGCCGACGACTACGACCAGCTCAGCCCGCTGGGCGAACGCCAGTGCCAGGCGCTGGGCAGCTACTTCGCCGAGCGCGGCGTGCGCTTCGACACCGTGTTGTGCGGCACGCTGCGCCGCCACGTGCAGTCACTGGCGGCGCTGGCGGCCGGCCATGGCCAGGTGCCTGCGGCCCTGCCCTGGCCGGGCCTGAACGAATACGACGGCGAGGCCGTGGTGCGCGCCGTGCATCCCGGCCCGCTGGGCAAGGCCGACACGCCCGAGGCCTACCGC
>JBASTF010000976.1:0-6388 GCA_049274755.1 Rubrivivax sp.
CCAGCGTGCCGCCCTCGACCAGCGCCGACAGCCGTTCGGCCAGGCGGTCGGCCAGCGATACGCGGCCCAGCGGGTCCGGCGCACCCGAGGGCGCACCGCGGCCCCGAACGCCGGGAAGCGCGGCGGACGCGCGGCCGGTCAGCGAGGCATCAGACATGGTCGTCAGGTTATCAGACAACTTTGCGCGACGACAACGGGTAAGTCCGATGGCCCGGCCGTGCGCAGCGCCTTATCGTCCGTCGCCCGACCCTGACAAAGGATGCCCCGCATGGCGAGCGTGACGATGGCCCAGGTGAAGAAGCGCTTCGGTGCCGTCGACATCCTGCATGGCGTGGACATCGACATCCCCGACGGTTCGTTCACCGTGCTGGTCGGCCCGTCGGGCTGCGGCAAGAGCACCTTGCTGCGCATGCTGGCGGGGCTGGAAGAGATCACCGGCGGCGAGATCCGCATCGGCGCGCAGCGTGTCAACGAGCTGCCGCCGAAGGCACGCGACATCGCGATGGTGTTCCAGAACTACGCGCTGTACCCGCACATGACGGTGCGCGACAACATGGCCTTCGCGCTGATGCTGGCGAAAACCGAGCCGGCGAAGATCGAAGAGAAGGTCGGCCGTGCCGCCGAGATCCTGGGGCTGAAAGACTTGCTGCAGCGCTTCCCGCGCCAGCTCTCGGGCGGCCAGCGCCAGCGTGTGGCCATGGGCCGCGCCATCGTGCGCGACCCACAGGTGTTTTTGTTCGACGAGCCACTGTCCAACCTCGACGCCAAGCTGCGTGTGGCGATGCGCACCGAGATCAAGGAACTGCACCAGCGCCTGAAGACGACCTCGATCTACGTCACGCACGACCAGATCGAGGCCATGACGATGGGCGACCAGATCGTCGTGATGAAGGACGGCCGCATCGAGCAGACCGGCAGCCCGCTGGAGCTCTACGACCGCCCGGCCAACCTGTTCGTCGCCGGTTTCATCGGCAGCCCGGCGATGAACTTCATTCCCGGTACGCTGCGCCGCAACGGCGGCACGGCGCGTGTCGAACTCGCCGACGGCACGGCGCTGGCCGCGCCGCCGGGCAGTGCCGGCAGCGACGGCCAGCCGGTGATCTTCGGCACCCGGCCCGAACACCTGGCGCTGGCCGCCAACGGCGGCATCGCCACGCAGGTGGCGGTGGTCGAGCCGACAGGCGCCGACACCTTCGTCTCGTGCCGGCACCAGGGGCGCGAGGTCGCCGTGGTGTTCCACGAACGCCATGCCTTCGAGCCCGGCAGCACCATCCACCTGCAGCCCGACCTGCAGCGGGCGCATCTTTTTGATGCCGGCTCCGGCCGGCGGCTCGCCGCCTGACGACAACCCAAGGAGACAACGATGAGTGATCTGAATCGCCGCCGCTTCATCGAAGGCAGCGCTGCCGTCGCCGCCACCGCCGCCGTGTGGGCGCCTGCGGTGCACGCACAAACCATTGCGTTCAAGCCCGAGAAAGGCGCGAAGCTGCGTGTGCTGCGCTGGAGCCGCTTCGTGCAGGGCGACATCGACCAGTACATGAAAAACGTCGCCGCGTTCACCGCGAAAACCGGCATCGAGGTGCGGGTCGACAACGAAGGCTGGGAAGACGTGCGACCCAAGGCCGCGGTGGCTGCGAACACCGGCGCCGGCCCCGACATCATCCTGTCGACCAACGACGACGCCAACCTCTACCCCGAGAAGCTGCTCGACGTGACCGACCTGGCCGAGTACCTGGGCAAGAAGTACGGCGGCTGGTACCCGTCGGTCGAGGCCTACCTGAAGCCCGACGGCAAGAAGTGGCTGGGCCTGGGCCTGGGTGCCGCTGGCTCGTACATGGTCTACCGCCAGAGCCAGGTGAAGGCGGCCGGCTTCGACGCCTTCCCGAAGGACACGGCAGGGTTCCTGGCGCTGCTGAAGGCGCTGAAGGAAAAAGGAACGCCGGCCGGTTTTGCACTCGGCAACGCCACCGGCGACGGCCTGTGGTGCAACTGGCTGATCTGGTCGCACGGCGGCATGCTGGTCGACAAGAGCAACAAGGTCGTCATCGACAGCCCCGAGACGCTGAAGGCGCTGGAATACGGCAAGGAGCTGTATGCCAACTTCATCCCGGGCACGCTGAGCTGGCTGGACCCGAACAACAACAAGGCCTTCCTCGACGGGCAGATCAGCGTCACGAACAACGGCATCTCGATCTACTACGCCGCGAAGAACTCGCAGGACGCCAAGGTCAAGGAGATGGCGGCCGACATCCAGCACGCGTCGTTCCCGGTGGGCCCGGTCGGTGTGCCGACCGAGAGCCACCTGTTCTTCAACCAGATGGTCATGAAGTACACGAAGTACCCGCAGGCGGCCAAGGAGTTCCTGCGCTTCATGATGGAGAAGGAACAGTTCGACCCCTGGCTCACCGCCGCCGGCGGCTACATCGCGCAGCCGCTGCGGGCCTACGAGCAGACAGGCGTCTGGACCGCTGACCCGAAGAACACGCCGTACCGCGACGCGGTGAAGAACATGCGGCCGGCGGGTTATGCCGGCAAGCTGGGCTACGCCTCGGCCGGCGCCGGCGCCGACTTCATCGTCGTCAACATGGTGGCCGAAGCCATCAGCGGCAGCAAGACGCCGAAGGAAGCCGCCGAGCGTGCGCAGAAGCGCGCCGAGCGCTACTACAAGGTTTGATGCCGGGAGCCGCGGGCGTGCTCGAAAAACTCCAGAACAACCGCAACGCCCTCGGCCTGCTGTTCATGCTGCCGGCAGCCGTGCTGCTGCTGCTGTTCCTGACCTATCCACTCGGCCTGGGCACCTGGCTGGGCTTCACCGACGCCAAGGTCGGGCGCGCCGGCCAGTGGATCGGTCTGGAGAACTACGAGTTCATCGTCGGCGACAGCGTCACACGGCTGGCGCTGTTCAACACGCTGTTCTACACCACGGTGGCCAGCGTGCTGAAGTTCGTGCTCGGCCTGTGGCTGGCCCTGCTGCTGAACAAGAACATCCGGCTGAAGACCTTCTTCCGGGCCGTGATCCTGCTGCCCTACATCGTGCCGACGGCGCTGTCGGCCATCGCCTTCTGGTGGATCTACGACGCGCAGTTTTCCATCGTCTCCTGGGTGCTCGTGAAGCTCGGCTTCATGGACCACTACATCGACTTCCTCGGCGACCCCTGGAACGCGCGGCTGTCGACCATCTTCGCCAACGTCTGGCGCGGTGTGCCCTTTGTCGCGATCACGCTGCTCGCCGGCCTGCAGACCATCTCGCCCTCGTACTACGAGGCCTCGGCCATCGACGGCGCCACACCCTGGCAGCAGTTCCGGCACGTCACGCTGCCGCTGCTGACACCCATCATCGCCGTGGTGATGACGTTTTCGGTGCTGTTCACCTTCACCGACTTCCAGCTGATCTACGTGCTGACACGCGGCGGCCCGCTGAACGCCACGCACCTGATGGCCACACTGTCGTTCCAGCGCGCCATCTCCGGCGGCGCCCTCGGTGAAGGCGCGGCGATCTCGATCGCAATGGTGCCCTTCCTGCTGTCGGCCATCCTCTTCAGCTACTTCGGGCTGCAGCGCCGCGCCTGGCAACAAGGCGGGAGCGACAAATGAGCAACTGTGCCGTGCAGGAAAACGTCGGCATGGGTTTCCTGCAGACGCGCAAACACAAGTTCGTCACCATCTACCTGCCGCTGGCGATCTTCCTCTTTGTGCTGCTGTTCCCGTTCTACTGGATGGCCATCACCTCGGTGAAGCCCGACAACGAACTGCTGTCGCGCGACGGCAATCCGTTCTGGGTGATCAAGCCGACGCTGGCGCATTTCCACAAGCTGCTGTTCGAGACCTCGTACCCCGAATGGCTGTGGAACACCGTCGTCGTCTCGGTGGTGTCGACGGTGGCCTCGCTGGCGGCCTCGGTGATGGCGGCCTATGCCATCGAGCGGCTGCGCTTCTCGGGCGCCAAGCAGATCGGACTGTCGATCTTCCTGGCCTACCTGGTGCCGCCGTCCATCCTGTTCATTCCGCTGGCGGCCATCGTCTTCCAGTTCGGGCTGTTCGACACCCGCTGGGCGCTGATCCTCACCTACCCGACCTTCCTGATTCCCTTCTGCACCTGGCTGCTGATGGGCTACTTCCGCTCGATCCCGTTCGAGCTGGAGGAATGTGCGCTGATCGACGGTGCCACACGCTGGCAGATCCTGGTCAAGATCGTGCTGCCGCTGGCCGTGCCGGGGCTGATCTCGGCCGGCATCTTCGCCTTCACGCTGAGCTGGAACGAGTTCATCTACGCGCTGACCTTCATCTCGTCGTCGGAGATGAAGACGGTGCCTGTCGGCGTCGTCACCGAACTCGTCGAGGGCGACGTCTACCACTGGGGGCCGCTGATGGCCGGCGCACTGCTGGGCTCGCTGCCTGTGGCCTTCGTCTACTCGTTTTTCGTCGAGCACTACGTCTCGGGGCTGACCGGCTCGGTCAAGGAGTGAGCCGCGCTTCCAGCGGGTAGGCCGGGTCGTTGTAGCCCGGTGTCGACGGGTGGCCCGGTGCCACCAGCGCATCGATCAGCGCTTCGTCGGCGGCGTCGAGCTTGACGTCCAGCGCGCCGGCATAGTCCTGCCACTGCGCCAGCGTGCGCGGCCCGGCGATCACGGCGCTGACGGCCTGGTGCGCCAGCACCCAGGCGGTGGCGAAATGCGCCAGCTTCACGCCCTTGGCATCGCAATGCGCTTTCAAGGTCTGCGCCACGCGCAGCGACTCGTCGCGGAACTCGGTCTCCAGCATGCGCTTGTCGCCGCGCCCGGCGCGGCTGCCGGCCTCGGGTGTGCTGCCCGGCGTGTACTTGCCGGCCAGCACCCCACGTGCAATCGGGCTGTAGGGCACGACACCGATGCCATGGTGGCGGCAGGCCGGCAGCACCTCCACCTCGGGCTGGCGGTTCAGCAGGTTGTAGTAGGGCTGGCAGACCACCGGCCCCGGCATGTTCAGCTGCCGCGCCATGTGCACGGCTTCGGCAATGCGCCAGCCGCGGAAGTTCGACACGCCCCAGTAGCGGATCTTGCCGTCGCGCAGCAATGCGTCGATGGCCCGCAGCGGCTCTTCCAGGTCCATGCCGGCGAAGTCGCGGTGCAGGTAGTAGATGTCGATGTGGTCCGTGGCCAGGCGCTGCAGGCTGGCCTCGCATTCACGCAGCACCCAGGCACGCGAATACCGCATCTGGTTCGGCTTGGCCGACATGCGGTTGCCGAGCTTGGTGGCCAGCACCCAGTCGTCGCGCCGGCCTTGCAGCAGCGCACCGACCATGGCTTCCGACGCGCCGCCGCTGTACACGTCGGCGGTGTCGATGAAGTTGACGCCCTGGGCCTGGGCGTCGTCGACGATGCGCCTGGCCTCGGTGATGTCGGTCTGGTCGGCGAACATCATCGCGCCCAGGCACAGGCGGCTCACCTGCAGCGGGCTCTTGCCCAACGATCGGTAGTGCATGCCGGCCATGTTAGCCGGCCTGCACCGTTGCCGCTCAGCCCTTGATGCCGAGCTTGTTGACCAGGGTCTTGAACAGCTCGTTGTCGCGCCGCATGTTGGCGCGGAAGGTCTCGGCGTCGGCATAGGCGTAGCCCATGCTCAGGCGGTCCAGCGCGTCCTTCAGCACCGGCTCCTCGGCCGACTTGCGGGTGGCGTCGGTCAACGTGGCCAGCACCTCGGCCGGCGTGCCCTTGGGCGCCGCCAGGCCGCGCCAGGTGCCGATGGACAGGTCGATGCCACGCTCCTTCAGCGTCGGCACCTTGTCGAAGCCCTTCACACGCTGGTCGGCCATCACCACCAGCGTCTTCAGCTTGCCGCTCTGCACATGGGTGGTCACTTCGCCGGGGCTCACGGCCACGGCGTCGACATGCCCGCCCATCAGCGCCAGCACCGCCGGGGCCGCGCCGCCGAAGGGGATGGGGTTGTACTTCACGCCCACCTTGTCTTCCAGCGCCGCATGGGCCAGGTGCCAGATCGAGCCGTTGCCCGCGTTGCCCATCTTCAGATCGCCCGGCTTGGCCCTGCTGGCAGCCAGGAACTCCTCGATGGTGTTCCACGGTGCATCGGCCTTCACGGTGATGGCCGCGGGGTCGGCGTTCAGGCGTGCAATCGGCGTGAAGTCTTCGTAGGAGAGTTTGCTCAGCCCCAGGTGCGGAACGATGACGATCTCGGCGAACACGATGGCCAGCTTGTAGCCGTCGGGCCTGGCATTGATCATCTCGCCGTGGCCGATCATGCCCGAGGCGCCGGGCCGGTTGAGCACCGTGATCGGCTGCGACAGGTGCTTCTTGGCGGCTTCGGCCAGGGCGCGGGCCAGCACGTCGGTGCCGCCACCGGCGCCGGCCGGCACCACCAGTTCGATGGGCCGGTTCGGGTAGCCGCTCTGCGC
>JBASTF010000977.1:0-1574 GCA_049274755.1 Rubrivivax sp.
ACCTGGGCCTGTGGGACCGCGACCTGCGCCTGGGCCGCACCGAGTTCAACGACCGCTGGGCACAGATGCTGGGCCAGCGACCCGAGGACGTGCCGCGCAGCGTCGAGGGCTGGCGTGCGCTGGTGCACCCCGACGACCTGCCGCGTGTCGAGGCCACGTTCCAGCAGCACCTGGACGGCCAGGTGCCGGCCTACGAGGCCGTGTACCGCATGCGGCACGAAGACGGGCGCTGGATCTGGGTGCTGGCGCGCGGCAAGGTGCTGGAACGTGGCGCCGACGGTGCGCCGCTGCGGGTGCTGGGCACGCACATGGACTTGTCGCAGCGTGTCGAGGCCGAGCAGGCGCTGCGCGACAGCGAACGCCAGCTGGCCATCGTCGCCGACGCGGTGCCGGGCCCGGTGTCGCGTGTCGACAGCAGCGGCCACTACCTGTTTGCCAACGCCGCCTACCTGCGCTGGTTCGTGGGTGCTGCCGGCAGTGTCGTCGGCCGCCTGCAGCGCGAGGTGCTGGGCGAAGAACGGTTCCACCGCATCGACCAGTACCTGCAGCGGGTGCGCCTCGGCGACAGCGTCAGCTACGAAACACCGACCCGCACCGTCGATGGCCGCGAGCGCTGGGTCCTGGTGTCGCTGGTGCCCGACATCGGTGGAGACGGCCGGGTGCACGGCCACTTCTCCGTGGTCTACGACATCAGCGACCGCAAACGCGCCGAAGACGCGCTGCGCGCCAGCGAAGCCAAGTCGCGTGCACTGCTGGACAACCTGGTGGTCGGGGTCGTCGTGCACCAGCCCGACACCCGCATCGTCGACGCCAACCCGGCAGCCTGCCGGCTGCTGGGTCTGACGCTGGAGGAACTGCGCCAGGGTGCCGCCTTCGGCCCCGGCTGGCGTTTTGTCGACGAAGACGGGCAGCCGATGGCGCCGGCGCGTTTCCCGGCCCAGCGTGTGCTGGCCAGCGGCCAGCCGCTGGGCAACCTGGTCGGCGGCCTGCTGCAGCCCGGGCAGGAGCAGCCGACCTGGCTGCTGTGCAATGCCTTCCCGATGCGCCGCGGCGACGGCACCGTCGAGCAGATCATCGTCACCTTCCTCGACATCAGCGAACGCCGCGCGGCCGAACTCGAGCGCCAGGCGCTGGAACGCCAGCTGCGCGAGTCGCAGCGCATGGAGTCCATCGGCACGCTGGCCGGCGGCATCGCCCACGACTTCAACAACATCCTCGCCGCCATCCTCGGCAATGCCGCGCTGGCACGCCAGGACGCCGGCCCCGGCCATGCGGTGCAGACCAGCCTGGAGCAGATCCACAAGGCCGGCCTGCGGGCGCGCAGCCTGGTGCAGCAGATCCTGGCCTTCAGCCGCCGCGACCCCGGCATGCTGCGGGTGCAGTCGCTGAAGACCGTGCTCGACGAAACGCTGGCCCTGCTGCGTGCCACGCTGCCGGCCACCGTGCGGCTGGACCTGCGCCTGGTCGACGCCGACCTCACGGTGCGTGCCGACGCCACGCAGTTGCAGCAGGTGCTGATGAACCTGGCCACCAACGCCTGGCATGCACTGCCGGCCAGCGGCGGGCGCATCGAG
>JBASTF010000978.1:0-1668 GCA_049274755.1 Rubrivivax sp.
CTCGGCGGGCGCATGCTGCTGCGGCCGGCGCTGCGCTGGATCGCGCGCAGCGACTCCCCCGAGATCTTCACCGCCGCCGCGCTGCTGCTGGTGGTGGCCACCGCGGCGCTGATGCAAAGCGTGGGGCTGTCGATGGCGCTCGGCGCCTTCCTCGCCGGCGTGCTGCTGGCCGAGAGCGAGTACCGGCGTGAACTCGAAACCGACATCGAGCCCTTCAAGGGCCTGCTGCTGGGGCTGTTTTTCATCGCCATCGGCATGACGATCGACTTCAGCGTCGTGCGCGAGCAGCCGCTGCTGGTGGCCGCTATCGTCTTCGGCCTGCTGGCGGTGAAGGCCGTGGTGCTGTGGGGCATGTCGCGGCTGATCCCGCTGCCGGCCGGCGAGCGGCCGCTGTTCATCGCGCTGCTGGCCCAGGGCGGCGAGGTCGGGTTTGTCGTGCTGCAAAGCGGCGCCGGCGTCGGTGTCGTCGACGGCCAGGCCAACTCGGTGCTGACGGCGGCCATCGCGCTGTCGATGCTGGTGACGCCGCTGCTGGTGCTGCTGGCCGACCGCTTGTCCCGGCGCCACGAAACACCGGCGCGCACGCTGGACGAGATCAGCGAAGACCAGCATGCGCCGGTCATCATCGCCGGCTTCGGCCGCTACGGGCAGATCGTCGCGCGGCTGATCAACGCCAACGGCTTGTCGGCCACGGTGCTGGACCACGACGTCGAACTGCTGGACGTCATCCGCAAGTTCGGCTGGCCGGCCTTCTACGGCGACGCAACGCGCCTGGACCTGCTGCGTGTGGCCGGCGCCGACCATGCCAAGGTGTTTGTGCTGGCCATCGACGACGTCGACCAGAGCGTCGAGATCGCGAAGATGGTGCGCGAGCAGTTCCCGCACCTGACCATCGTCGCCCGCGCCCGCGACGTCACCCACTACTACAAGCTGCTGCAGCTGGGCGTGACGCTGATCGAGCGCGAAACCTTCGACGCGGCGCTGATGAGCGCCCGCAGCGTGCTCGAGCTGATGGGCTGGGAGCCACACGCCGCACGCAACCAGGCGCTGCGTTTCCGCCGCCACAACATCGACCTCGTCGAGCAGATGGCGCCCCACCTCGGCGACCAGAACAAGCTGATCGCGATGGCCAAACAGGGCCGCCAGCAGCTGGAAGAGCTGTGGGCGCGGGAACGGGCGCAGAACGCCGGCCAGCGCGCACGTGCCGTGTGGCATGCACCGAACGCCGACGCGGAGGCGAACGCGGAGGGGCCGTCTAGCGAAGACCGTCCCACACCAGCTTCAGGCCGGTGAGCAGCATGCCGGCGTTGAAGAGGCGGTAGAAGAGCTTGGGCGACACGCGCTTGATCAGGTACAGCCCGATCCACACGCCCACCGGCGCCAGCGGCAGCAGCAGCAGCGAGCTCAGCAGGTTGCGGCTGTCGATCAGGCCCAGCCAGGCATAGGGGATCCACTTCGCCAGGTTGATGGCGGCGAAAAACACCGCCATCGTCGCGCTGAAGACCAGCGGTGGCAGCTTCAGCGGCAGCACGTAGAAACCGATGGGCGGGCTGCCGGCATGGGCGACGAAGCTGGTGAAGCCCGAGGCCGTGCCGAGCACGGCACCCAGCCAGCGCGGCGGCGGCGGTGCGTCGGCCCGTGGCGGGAACAGCAGCCGCAGGCCCAGGA
>JBASTF010000979.1:0-4372 GCA_049274755.1 Rubrivivax sp.
GCACCAGGCACTCGGCCAGCGCCGGCAGCCGCGTCGGCCCGGGCGGCAAGGCGGCGGAGCGGGGGTGCAACAGCGCAGGCAGCACGGTGGACTCGGCGGCGGCAATGCCCAAGCATCGCATGCCGGCGCCGCCGGTCACACACGCTCAGCCCTGCTGCGGCAGCACGAAGAAGAAACTGGCGCCTTCGCCGCGCCGGCCTTCGGCCCAGATGCGGCCGCCATGGCGCTGCACAACCCGTTGCACGATGGCCAGGCCGATGCCGGTGCCGCTGAACTCGGCTTCGCTGTGCAGACGGCGGAAGGGTTCGAACATCGGCGCGGCCTGGGCCATGTCGAAGCCGGCGCCGTTGTCGGCAACGCGGTAGACGGTTTCGCCAGCCGCGTTGACGCTGGCATCGAAGCTGATGCGGGCGTCGGGGCGGCGCGCGCTGAACTTCCAGGCGTTGCCGAGCAGGTTCTCCAGCGCCAGCCGCAGCAGCCCGGCGTCGCCCTGGGCGACCGGCGTGTCGTCGACCTGCAAGGCCACGGCACGCTGCGGCGCCGATTGCTGCAAGACCTTCAGCACCTCGCGCGCCATGGCCCCCAACTGCACCGGGCGTTGCTGCAACTCGGTGCGTGTGACCTTGGACAGCGACAGCAGGTCGTCGATCAGCACACCCATGCGCTGCGCCGACTGGCGCACGTTCTGCAGGAACAGCGCGGCGTCGCCCTGCAGCGGCGGCTGCACGGTGGCGGCCAGCATCTCGCTGTAGCCCTGCACGGCGCGCAGCGGCGCGCGCAGGTCGTGCGACACCGAGTAGGTGAAGGCCTCGAGTTCCCTGTTCGCCTCTTCCAGCGCCGCGGTGCGCTGCTGCACCCGCTGCTCCAGGCCTTGCACCAGCGCGACGTTCTCGAAGGCCAGCGATGTCGAGTCGGCCAGCGCCTGGATCAGGGCCACCTCGTCGGCCGTGGGCTCGCGGTCGAGGGCCCAGTAGTTGCCGATGGCGCCGATCGGGTGGCCGGCGCGGATCGGCACCATCACCAGGCTCTTCACGAAGGTGGGCCGGTAGGCGTCGTGCGGGATGCGTGCATCGGCGTAGATGTCGGGGATCACCGCCGGCTCGCCATGCAGCATGGCCCAGCCGCTGATGCAGGCGTTCAGCGGGAACTTCTGGCCCTTCCACAACGGGCCGATCGCATCTTCGTCGACGTAGTGGCAGAGCTCGCCGTCGCGCAGCACCACGGTGGCACCGTCGGCCTGGTTCAGCTCACGCGCGGCATGGCGCACGATCTCGACGATGGCGTCGACGCTGCGTGCCAGCGACAGCTGCTTCACGGCGTCGACCAGGAGGGCCCGCGCCCGTGTCAGCGTCGCCAGGCGTTGCGTCTCGCGGGCGGCGTCGACGCGGCGCAGTGCGCTGGGCAGCCGCCACAGCTGGTCCTTGCAGACATAGTCCACGGCGCCGGCGGCGATGCAGCGCTCGGCCCACAGCGGGTCGGCATTGCCGCTGACGAAGACGAAGGGCACGTCGGGGCGCTTTTCGCGTGCCAGTGCCAGCGCCTGCAGGCCGTCGATGCCGGGCACGCTGTTGTCGGAGACGATGAGGTCGAAGCGTGCATGCTCCATCGCCGCCTGGTAGGCCGCCACGGTGGGCGCCGGCAGCCAGGTGCTCGTGGCATCGATGCGTGCCACCGCACGCTGCACGAGGTCGGCGTCGAAGTCGTCGTCTTCCAGATGAAGAATGCGCAGACCTGGCATGGCTCCAAAAGCCCTGTTGTGGATTTGGCATCTTAGCCAGCCCACCGGCCCGCACCGGCCTTCAAGGCCGGCAAAAGCGTGCAGGCTCGGCATCGGTCGCGGCGCTGCAACAAGGCCTGCCGCACCGCCATCGAAGATCACGATCCGGACGGTGAGAACTGATGCGGCATCCTGCGGGTTTCGCCGTCGACATCGTGTAGCGTTGCCGGCAACAACAGGAGTGAC
This sequence comes from Rubrivivax sp., assembly GCA_049274755.1. Lineage (GTDB taxonomy): Bacteria > Pseudomonadota > Gammaproteobacteria > Burkholderiales > Burkholderiaceae_C > Rubrivivax. Next base: position 1,964 of record JBASTF010000979.1, read on the forward strand.
CGATGCTGAAAACCCGTGCCGCCGTGGCCTGGCAGGCCAACGCCCCGCTGACGATCGAAACCGTGGACCTGCAGGGCCCCAGGCCCGGCGAGGTGCTGGTCGAGGTCAAGGCCACCGGCATCTGCCACACCGACTGGTACACGCTGTCGGGCGCCGACAGCGAAGGTGTGTTCCCGGCCATCCTGGGCCACGAAGGTGCCGGCGTCGTCGTCGAGGTCGGTGCCGGCGTCACGACGCTGAAGCCGGGCGATCACGTGATCCCGCTGTACACACCCGAATGCCGGCAGTGCAAGAGCTGCCTGTCGCGCAAGACCAACCTGTGCACGGCCATCCGCGCCACGCAGGGCAAGGGCCTGATGCCCGACAGCAGCAGCCGCTTCAGCATCGACGGCAAGCCGGTGTTCCACTACATGGGCACCAGCACCTTTGCCAACCACATCGTCGTGCCCGAGATCGCGCTGGCCAGGATCCGCAACGACGCGCCCTTCGACGTCGTCTGCTACATCGGCTGCGGCGTCACCACCGGCGTCGGTGCCGTGCTGTTCACCGCCGAGGTCGAGGCCGGCGCCAACGTCGTCGTGTTTGGCCTGGGCGGCATCGGGCTCAATGTCATCCAGGGCGCGAAGATGGTCGGCGCCGACAAGATCATCGGTGTCGACATCAACCCGGCGCGCGAGGCGATGGCGCGCCAGTTCGGCATGACGCACTTCGTGAACCCGAAGGCGCACGAGAACCTGGTCGACACCCTGGTGCAGCTGACCGGCGGCGGCGCCGACTACAGCTTCGAGTGCATCGGCAACACGACGACGATGCGCCAGGCGCTGGAATGCACGCACCGCGGCTGGGGCAAGAGCGTGATCATCGGTGTGGCCGAGAGCGGCCGTGAGATCAGCACCCGCCCGTTCCAGCTGGTGACCGGCCGCGTCTGGATGGGCAGCGCCTTCGGCGGCGCACGGGGCCGTACCGACGTGCCGAAGATCGTCGACTGGTACATGGACGGCAAGATCCGCATCGACGAGCTCATCACGCACCGGCTGAAGCTCGAAGACATCAACCAGGGTTTCGAGTTGATGAAACGCGGGGAGGCTATCCGCTCGGTGGTGGTCTACTGAGCGCCCCCAGGGCCGGGCTGCGCCCAGCCCGCCCCCCGCGGGGGCTCAAGGTGCCCGGCGAAGCCGGTTCGCCTTGAGAGGTCGCGCCGGCGCGCCGTTCTCCGCCAGCAGGCCCAGCGCCCGCAGATACACCGGCTTGTCGACCATCGTCGTGCCGACGCGAATGGCGCCCTGGCCTTGCTCGAGCGCGGCTTCGAAAGCCTGCACCAGCGCACGGGCCTGGTCCAGCTGTTCGGCTGTGGCGGTGTAGCAGTCGTGGATGGCATCCACGAACTTCGGGTGCACGACGACGGCGCCGCGGAAGCCCAGCGATTTGGCCTGGGCCAGCGTGGCGCGGAAGTCTTCGACGCTGCCGAGTGCCGCGATCGAGGCGATGAAGCCGATGGGCTGCACACCGGCGGCGCGTGCCGCGTGCAGCAGCATCAGGCTGGGCTGCAGCAGCGTCGCCGGCGTCGGTTCGGCGCCGATGTCCAGCGAGAAGTCTTCGCTGCCCAGCATCATGCCCATCACACGCGGGTGTGCGGCGGCGATGCCGTGCAGTTGCGGCAGGGCTGCTGCGCTTTCGATCTGCAGCAGGAAACGCACATGGCCGGCGGCGACGCCGGTCTCCTGTTCCAGCGTGGCCACGGCTTCGGCCAGGCGTTGCACGTCGCGGGCATGTTCGACCTTGGGCAGCACCAGCAGGTCCAGCCCCGGCCGCACCGCGGCGCGCAGGTCGGTCACGGCCGTCAGCAGGTCGCCGTTGATGCGCACTGCCGCGTGTTTGCCGGTGGCCTGCAGCTGTGCAAAAGCCGCCGGCAGGCCGGCGCGCGCGGCCTCGCGCTGGCTGGGGTGGGTGCCGTCCTCCAGGTCCAGGATCAGGGCGTCGCCGGGTTTGGCCAGCGCACTGGCCAGCAGCCTGGCGTTGGCCGCAGGAACAAAGAGGAAGGAGCGCAGGAAGCCGGCGTGTTGCATGGCCGCATTGTGCGGCGCCTGCATCAGGGGCCGGCGACGCGTTCGATGCGCCCGTCCTTGCCCAGGGACCACAGCCGCGTGAACCCACGTTCGTCGTCGGCGGCGAAAAACAGCCGTTCGCCCGCCGGCGTGAACTGGTGCGGGAACGAACCGCCGGCGCCCGGGTTCAGGTCGGCCAGCAGCTGCACGCCACTGGCATCGGCATTCCACAACTCGAAGCCGGCCTGCGGATGCAGGGCCGCGAACATCAGGCCGCCGCGGTGGGCAAACAGCCGGTTCGGCGCACCGCCGTCCAGGCGCTGCGTGCCGGCGGCGCTGCCGTCGCTGGACCACAGCACCGGGC
>JBASTF010000980.1:0-3968 GCA_049274755.1 Rubrivivax sp.
CGCCCGCCGCCTCGGCGCGACCGACATCCATGCCTGGCTACTGCGCTGGTTCAACCCGAACCCAACGCTGCTCGGCCCGAGCGAAGCCGACCGCGAGCGGTTCTACGCGCTGGCGCGCTATCCCGATGAAGCCGAGCCCGGCGAGATCGAGCTGGCCAGCGGCACGGACTTCGCGCAGCGGCTGTTCTTCGGCCAGCCGCGCTCCGACGTGGCCGAAGGCCTGTGGTACTTCGACGGCCTGCCGCACCGTGCGATCAGCGTCGACCGCCTGCGGATGCCGCCGGCCACCGGCCACATCACCGGCGAAACCCGCAAGGGCGGCGACGCGATCAACGCGCTGTTCGACCAGATGCCGGAAGACACGACCCTGTGCCTGACGCTCGTGGCAACGCCGCAGGACGTGCTCGAAGCGCACCTGAACCACCTGGCGCGCAAAGCCGTCGGCGAGACCCTGGCGTCCGAACAGGCCCGCCACGACGTGCAGCAGGCGCGCGGGCTGATCGGCAGCGCGCACAAGCTGTACCGCGGCGCGCTGACGTTCTACCTGCGCGGACGCGACCAGGCCGAACTCGACGCGCGCGGCCTGCAGTTGGGCAACGTCCTGCTCAACGCCGGCATGCAGCCCGTGCGCGAAGACGACGAGGTGGCCCCGCTCAACACCTACCTGCGCTGGCTGCCCTGCGTCTACGACCCGGACAAGGACAAGCGCCAGTGGTACACGCAGCTGATGTTCGTGCAGCACGGCGTCAACGTGGCGCCGCTGTGGGGGCGCAGCCAGGGCACCGGACATCCCGGCATCACGCTGTTCAACCGCGGCGGCGGCACGATTACGTTCGACCCGCTGAACCGGCTCGACCGGCAGATGAACGCCCACCTGTTCCTGTTCGGTCCCACCGGCTCGGGCAAGTCGGCCACCCTCAACAACATCCTCAACCAGGTCACCGCGATCTACCGGCCGCGGCTGTTCATCGTCGAAGCCGGCAACAGCTTCGGATTGTTCGGAGAGTTCGCCGCACGGCTCGGGCTCAGCGTCCACCGCGTCAAGCTCGCGCCCGGCTCCGGCGTGAGCCTGGCCCCGTTCGCCGACGCGCATCGCCTGGTCGAGACCCCCAGCCAGGTGCAGACGCTCGATGCCGATGCGCTCGACGAGGAGGGGGGCGAGGAGGACGTCGGCGACGAGCAGCGTGACGTGCTGGTCGAACTGGAGATCACCGCCCGGCTGATGATCACCGGCGGCGAGGAAAAGGAAGACGCGCGAATGACGCGCGCCGACCGCAGCCTGATCCGCCAGTGCATCCTCGTCGCTGCCCAGCGCTGCGTTGCCGAGCAGCGCACCGTACTCACGCGCGATGTGCGCGACGCGCTGCGCGAGCGCGGCCGCGATGCCACGCTCCCGGAAACCCGGCGTACGCGGCTGCTGGAAATGGCCGACGCCATGGACATGTTCTGCCAGGGCGCGGACGGCGAAATGTTCGACCGGCCGGGTACGCCATGGCCCGAAGCGGACATCACCATCGTCGACCTCGCGACCTACGCGAGGGAGGGCTACAACGCGCAGCTCTCGATCGCCTACACGTCGCTGATCAACACGGTCAACAACATCGCCGAACGCGACCAGTTCCTGGGCCGGCCGATCATCAACGTCACGGACGAGGGCCATATCATTACCAAGAACCCGCTGCTGGCGCCCTACGTGGTCAAGATCACGAAGATGTGGCGCAAGCTCGGCGCCTGGTTCTGGCTCGCCACGCAGAACCTCGACGACCTGCCGAAGGCGGCCGAGCCGATGCTGAACATGATCGAATGGTGGATTTGCCTCAGCATGCCGCCCGATGAAGTCGAGAAGATCGCCCGCTTCCGCGAACTCACGCCGGCGCAGAAGGCGCTGATGCTCTCGGCGCGCAAGGAAGCGGGCAAGTACACCGAGGGTGTCATCCTCTCCAGGAGCATGGAACTGCTGTTCCGCGCAGTGCCGCCGAGTCTTTATCTGGCGCTCGCGCAGACCGAGCCCGAGGAGAAGGCCGAACGCTACCGGCTGATGCAGGAATTCGGCATCGGCGAGCTGGACGCGGCATTCAAGGTCGCCGAGATGATCGACCGCGCACGCGGCATCGAACCGCTGGCGATGAACGCCAACGGCGACCTGCTCACCGTGTCGGGTTGAGGTTCCGCCGGAACCACTCGCGTCACGCCGACTGCAGCGCCAGGAAGACATCGCGCAGCCGTGCGACGACCTCGGCCAGTTCCCGCGGCGCCAGTCCGTTCTTCTTGAAGAACGCCGCCCACTGTCGCTGCTTGATCGGATCCTGCGCGAAAGCGTCGCTCAGGCCAATGGGAAGGTCGGCCGGCATCGCCAGCCGCCGCCGCGCGAAGGTCGCCTCGACCGCTCGACGCAGTTCGTCCGGCGCCAGGTCCTCCTCGGTCAGCAGCACCCACAGGTCGAAGTAGTCCTTCATGCGGCTGTTCGTCATGCCCAGCAGGCAGATGGCATGGAGCTTCTCCGCAACCACCGTGTACTTGGGATAGGCGCGCAGTCGTGGTGCGGGCAGATCGTCGAGCAGCACCGGATAGTGGATCGGCTCCGGCGCCGGCGTCACCACATCGCCGAAACCGATGTCCACCTGCAAGGCGATGCGCGCACCGTCCAGTGTCGCCCGCAGATCGACCCGCACGCCTCCGTAGCCGGCTTCCTTGCGAATCACCGACCCCGCGACCGAAGCGGGGTCGAACACGATGCCGTCGTCCACCGCGATCTGGCTGATCTCGCGGAACGTGGCCACGGCCGTCTCCACGTCGTCCGGCCCATAGCCGAGCAGGTCCACATCGCGCGTCGGCCGATGCGGCTGGTCGTACCACAGCGAAAACAGCAGCGCGCCCTTGAGCAGGTAGCGATCGGCATATTGGGAGATCGACAGCCGGTACAGCAGCCGTTCCAGGCCGTAATGGGTCAGCGTCAGGTTGAAGTCCTGGCGCGTCGCGTCCGCGCGCTGTTTCAGGCGGGCACGGATCGAAGCGGGTAGATTGGTTCGGCTCACGCGGTCACGCTTTCCAGATAGGGGCGCATCACCGTGGCCACGCGATCCACCGTCGCGTAGCGCCAGAGTGCATCCATCGACAGCTTGCCCTGCGACCACCCGTCGTGCAGCGCCTCCAGGGCCACGTCCAGCCCGATCTTGTTGCGGTATTTGAAGCAGTCGGCCACGGTCTTGTTCGGATCGAACACGGGCACCGATACGCCATCGATCGCCACCGGCGCGATGCCTTCGGTCAGCGCCGCGCCCGACATGCGCACCACGCGCAGCGCCGGCTGGTCCAGGCTCGGCGATGGCGAGTTGTGCGGGATCGCCATCCAGACCTCGTGCGGCGCCTGCGTGCCGATGCCATGCACGCGCAGCGCCGACAGCAGGCAGACCACGCCCTTGGGCACGCGCAGCGCCGCCTCGGCCAGTGAGCGGTGCTCGCTGAGGCCACGTCCCGGCAGGCTGTAGACGCCGCGTGCGACCCGTTCCAGCTTGCCGGCCGCCACCAGCCGGCCAAGGATCACCGTCGACAGGCCGCGCTGGGTCAGATCGCGCGCGCGCAGCAGCGGCTGGCGCCTGGCCAGCACGAGGGCGGCATCTTCGAGGCTCATGTCTGGTCGTTGAGGCATGCGGGGTAATGTAGCGATTACTAGGCATTTGTCAATAACTGACTAGGAATCGCTACAACCATCCGGCAATCGCCGATGTGACGTTTCCTCGGCCAAGCGCCTATTACCGCCGAGGTTTCGTCACAGGCTTCCCGACAACGGGACGCCGGCCATGCCGGATTGTTGAACCATGCGCGAACGCCCTCGTGCTCGACTCGGACCACGGCAACCCGCCCCGGACCCGACCACAGCGACAGCGATGCGACCGACCGTTCCTTCCTCCCGCGGCGCCCGGCGCCGCCTTGTCTGGCTCGCCGCCGCCGGGGCGCTGGTGCTCCTG
>JBASTF010000981.1:0-7249 GCA_049274755.1 Rubrivivax sp.
CAGCAGCGCCGTGCCGTTGGCCTGGCCTTCGGCGTCCAGCGGCTGCTGACCGGCGTCGACGGCGTCCACCAGCGCGCCGATGTGGTCGCAGCAGGCCAGCATCAGCGGCAGCAGGCTGCCGTCCAGCGGCACACGGCCGTCGCGCACCTCGTCGAGCACACTCTCGACGACATGGGTGAAGGCGACCACGGCGTCCAGGCCAAAAAGGCCGGCCGACCCCTTGATCGTGTGCGCGGCGCGGAAGATGGCGTTGATGCTCTCGGCCGGGTCGGCTTCGTCGGCCACACGCAGCAGCGCGGCCTCCATGTCTTCCAGCAGTTCGCGGCCTTCGGCGATGAAGGTCTGCAGGGCTTCGTCGAGGTTCATGCTCGGGCCTCGGCAAAGTGGGCGGCCAGATCCAGGGTCTCGAAGACCTCGCGCACGGCCGGGCTGGCGTTTTTCAGCCGCAGCGCACGCTGGCTCTGGCGCGCCGAGTTCTGCGCCGCCAGCAGCAGCTGCACGCCGGCGCTGTCGAACTCGGTCACGCCGGCCAGGTCGATCTCGAGATCGCCACCCTCTTGCACGGAACTCGCCAGGGCCGCCAGCAGCACGCCGCGCAGCTCGGCGGCGCGGTAGATCGTCAGTTCACCTTCGATGTTCATCGCGGCACCACGCTCAGGCCACGACCAGCTTCTGCACCACCGACAGCAGCTGCGGCGGGTTGAAGGGCTTCAGCATCCAGGCCTTGGCGCCCGCGGCCTGGCCTTCCTTCTTCTTCGTTTCCTGCGACTCGGTGGTCAGCATCACGATGGGCGTGAACTTGTAGGCCGGCAGTTCCTTCACCGCCTTCACCAGGCTGATGCCGTCCATGTTCGGCATGTTCACGTCGCTGATGATCAGGTGCACCTTCTGGCCGGTGAGCTTCTTCAGCGCGTCGGCACCGTCGCAGCCTTCGAGCACGTCGTAGCCGGCACTGCGCAGCGAAATGGCGACGACCTGGCGCAGCGAGGCCGAGTCGTCGACGATCATGATGGTCTTGGCCATGGGTTCCCCTGCTTCTCAGAAAAACGTGACTTCTTCGCTGGCGGCCGGCGCCGCCGTGGCGGCTGCGTTGCCACCGCCGTGCGTGGCGCGTTCGTCGGCCATCGCGTAGCTCTTTTCCAGCTCGGCCAGCAGCGCCGCGACGTCGACGGACTTCAGCGCGCCGGCGGCTTCGAACTGTTCGCGGCTGTCGGCCAGCAGGGCCGGCAGGCGCTCGATGTTGTGGCGCACATGGGTCATGCGCTGGCTGACGCGGTCCTGGAACTGCAGCTGCACCAGGGCCTCGACGATCTCGGACTGGATGCCCTGGCTTTCGCGCTGCAGCACCTCGGCCGAGCCTTCCAGTGCCTGCGTCACACCCTGGAACTGGCCGAGCACGCCGTGGATCGCGGCTTCCGAGGTCTGGGCCGACACGGCTTCGCGCTGGGCCGAGGTTTCGGCGCTGCGGCGCGCGGCGGCGATGGCCTGGCCGATGACACCGACCTTCTCGCTCATGCGGCGGCCGGTTTCGCCCGACATCGCCGACAGCTTGCGCACTTCCTGCGCCAGCACACCGAAGCCGCGGCCGTTTTCGCCGGCGTGGGCGGCCTCGATCGCGGCGTTGATGGCCAGCAGGTTGGTCTGCTGCGCGATGTTGGCCACGTCGGCCGCCATCTGCTGCAGTTCGTCGACGAAGCGGCCCAGGTTCTGCACCTCGGCATGCATCGCGCTGTTGCTGGCCATCGCCGCGTGCAGCGAGTCCAGCACTCCTTGCAACTCACCGCGGCTGCGCTCGAAGACGCTGGCCAGGCCCTGGTCGCCGTTCTGCGACGAGGCCCGCAGCGCCTGGTCCAGGCGGTCGACGATGCCGGCGAAGCGCTGGCTCAGCGCCGCGACGGCGCTTTCCATCTGCGCGCGCGACTGTTCGATGTGCGCGCTCCACAGCGGCAGAACATCACGACCCAGCTGGTCGTTGCCGACGACAAAGGCAGCCGTGGCGGCACGGTCGGCGGCACGCGCAGCGGCGTGGCTGCGATCCACCCAGACACCGGCGGCCAACAGCAGCGCGGCGCCCAGCCAGGCCGGCCAGCCTGTGCCCGCCAGCAACAGGGCCGTGGCGGCCACCAGGCCCAGCAGGCTGGCGCGGCCGGTCCACGCCGCGACAGAGTTTTTTGTGATTCGCATGTCTGCTTTTCGGCAGACCCGCAAATCACTTAAACCGTCAGAACCGCTACAACATCAAGGCCAGGCGTTCCAGGATCAGCACGGCGAAAAAGCCCATGGCCGCCAGCACCGTCCACTTGACGATGACGATGCCGCGGCGGCGCCAGACGACCTGGCGTGTGCCGATGTACAGGGCAAAACACAGCAGGCCACTCACCAGCAGCAGGCCGAAAACCAGGCGGAAGGCCAGCATCGGCGTTGTCTACCAGGCCGGCGCCAGTTCGGCGAAGCCGCGGGGCGCGTCGGATTCGCGGTCGAATGTCACGATCTCGTAGGCGCTGGCATCGGCCAGCAGTTTGCGCAGCAGCTTGTTGTTCAGCGCATGGCCGCCCTTGAAGGCCGTGTAGGCGGCCAGCAGCGGCCGGCCGGCCACCTGCATGTCGCCGATGGCGTCGAGGATCTTGTGTTTGACGAACTCGTCGTCGTAGCGCAGGCCGTCGCTGTTCAGCACGCGGTAGTCGTCGACGACGATGACGTTGTCCATGCTGCCACCCAGGCCCAGGCCGCGGCTGCGCATCATCTCCACGTCCTTGGTGAAACCGAAGGTGCGCGCACGCGCGATGTCGCGCTTGTACTGGCCGGCGCCGAAGTCGAACTCCACACGCTGGCCGGTGGCGTCCAGCGCCGGGTGGTTGAACTCGATCTCGAAGCTCAGCTTGTAGCCGTGGTAGGGCTCCAGCCGCGCCCATTTCAGCGTCGGGCCCTCGCCTTCGCGCAGTTCCACGGGCTTTTTCACGCGCAAGAAGCGCTTGGGCGCGTTCTGCAGCTCGATGCCGGCGCTTTGCAGCAGGAAGACAAAACTCGCTGCGCTGCCGTCGAGGATGGGCACTTCCTCGGCCGTGATGTCGATGTAGAGGTTGTCCAGCCCCAGGCCGGCGCAGGCCGACAGCAGGTGCTCGATGGTCTGCACCTTGGGGCCGCCAGGGTCGCCGGGCGGCGTGATCGTCGTCGCCATGCGGGTGTCGGTGACGTTGTCCGGCGTCACCGGAATGTCCACCGGTGCCGGCAGGTCGACACGGCGGAAAACGATGCCGGTGTCGGGCGGGGCCGGGCGCAGCGTCAGCTCGACACGCTGGCCGCTGTGCACGCCGACGCCCACCGAGCGCGTCAGCGCCTTGACCGTGCGTTGCTGAATCATGTGACGGATTGTCCGCCAATCGTCGGTTCTGGTGCCGGTATCAGGTTTAACCCTAGGCACCCTGCACTCAAGTGTGTCCGGCGCGCACCGAAAGGGGATGTATCCAAACCGCCGAACCCGGCAACTCAACCTCCGCGGAGACACTCCCATGGCCATCGCCCGTCGTCAATTCGCCCTGCTGGCTGCCGCCAGCTGCCTGAGCCTGCCGCTGCTGGCCACCGCCGCCGAAGAGCGCGCCAAGCCCGATGAAGCCAAGGCCATGCTGGCCAAGGCCCTGGCCCACATCAAGGCCGTCGGCAAGGACAAGGCCTATGCCGACTTCATGACCAAGCCCGGCCCCTGGGTCGACCGCGACCTGTACATCACCGTCTTCGACATGAGCGGCAAGACGCTGGCCCACGGCGCCAACGCCCGCATGGTCGGCAAGGACAACATCAACCTGCAGGACGCCAACGGCAAGTACCACGTCAAGGAGCGCCTGGAGATCGTCAAGGCCAAGGGCAAGGGCCAGCAGGAATTCGCCTTCCTGAACCCGATGACCAAGCAGATCGAGCCCAAGGTCATGTTCTTCGAGAAGATCGACGACATCGTCGTTGCCTGCGGTTCGTACAAGCCGGTCTGACGGATCGACCATGACGACGCGTTTTTCACTTTCCTCCATCGGTGCCCGCATCGGCCTGGCAGTTGGCGTCGTGCTGCTCGGGCTGCTGTGTGTCATCGGCGCCGGCGTGCTCGGCCTGCAGCGCGTGGAAAGCCACATCACCGAGCTCGTCAACGTCGGCACGGTGAAAAGCGACCTGGCCACCGAGATGCGCCTGGCCATCGTCTCGCGTGTCGACGCGGTGCGCAACATCGCGCTGACACCCGAGGTCAACGCGATGCAGGCTGACCTGAAGCGCCTGGACGGCCTGGTGAAGAGCTACGGCGAACAGCGCGAGAAGCTGCTGGCGCTGGGCCTGACGCCGACCGAGAAGGCGGCGCTGGACCAGGCTGACCAGGCCGATGCCAAGGCGGCGCCGTTCCTGAAACAGGCGCTGGCGCTGGCGCGTTCGATGCAGCCCGAGATGGCCGCGGAGACGCTGACGAGCAAGCTCTGGCCGGTGCAGCAGCAGTGGATGGCCGGCCTGGACGCGCTGAGCAGCGCCGCCGAAGCCGGCCGTGCCGCGCAGCTGGGCGAGATCCAGGCCGCACGCCAGCGCACGCTGGTCGGCATGGTTGTCGCCGGTGTGCTGGCCCTGGCCATCGGCGCCGTGCTGTCGACGGTGCTGGCCCGCGGCATCGCAGCACGCCTGCAGCAGGCCATGTCGGTGACGCAGCACATCGCCTCCGGCGACCTGACCTCGGCCGTGGCCAGCAAGGGCGACGACGAGGTGTCGCAGACGCTGGCGGCGCTGGACCAGATGCAGTCGCGTCTGGCCGGCACCATCGGCGAAGTGCGGGCGGCGGTGCTGGCCATCGAAACGGCCTCGACCGAGATCGCCAGCGGCACCAACGACCTGTCCACACGCACGGAGCAGAGCGCCAGCAGCCTGCAGCAGACCGCCAGCTCGATGGAGCAGCTGACCAGCACCGTGAAGAGCGCGGCCGACAACGCCGCGGTGGCACGCGACCTGGCCAACTCGGCCACCACGGTGGCGCAGCGTGGCGGCGAGGTCGTGACCCAGGTCGTGGCGACGATGCAGGACATCAACGCCAGCTCGCGCAAGATCGGCGAGATCATCGGCACCATCGACGGCATCGCGTTCCAGACCAACATCCTGGCCTTGAACGCCGCGGTGGAGGCGGCGCGTGCCGGCGAGCAGGGCCGTGGTTTTGCCGTCGTGGCCAGCGAAGTGCGCAGCCTGGCGCAGCGTTCCGCGCAGGCGGCCAAGGAGATCAAGGCGCTGATCGGCGCTTCGGTCGACAAGGTCGAAACCGGCACGCGTCTGGTCGGCGAAGCCGGCACGACGATGGACGACATCGTCAACAGCGTGCGCCGCGTCAACGACGTGATCGCCGAGATCTCGCATGCCGCGGTCGAGCAGACCGCCGGCATCGGCGAGATCAACAAGGCCGTCAGCCACCTGGACCACATGACGCAGCAGAACGCCGCGCTGGTGGAACAGAGCGCGGCTGCCGCCGAAGGCATGCGCGAGCAGTCCGCGCGGCTGGCGCAGGCCGTCAGCGCCTTCCGCCTGCAGAACGCTTAAGCCAAGAGGTTGCTTGCGTTCAGGAAGTGCACCGCGTCAGCGGTGCACTTCCGTTTCCCCATGTGCGGCCAGCAGCTGCAGCAGCTGCTTGCGGATCAGCATGCCGGGGCGGTCGCTCTCCATCGAATACTCCACGCCGCGGCGGCGCACGTCGACCAGCGCGTCGGGGTCGGTGGACTCGAGGATGTCCTTGTCCTCGCGTGTGATGACGTGGTCGAAGTCGATCAGCAGCTGTGCCGGGCAGTCGGCTTCGCTGTCGTTGCGGAACAGCCACTGGCAGAGCTGGATGTTGCCGTCGTCGATCGGCGTGAAGGCGTTGATGATGACGTGGCGCACGCCGCTGGGATATTCGATGTCCAGGCGGCGGCTGAACGGCAGGTAGTAGGCGTTGCGCATGCGCCGCTGCGTGACCGGCTCGCTGCTGCCGCTGACGCGGTGGTAGGCCGGCGGGTTCAGCGCATCGATCAGCGTGTCGGCATGGAAGCCGTTTTCGCCTTCCACCAGTTCGTACTTGCTGGGCCTGGGCTGCGCGGCGACACCGAAGGTGGCGCGGTGCACGAAGCTGAAGTGGCTGTTGTCGAAGCTGTTTTCCAGCGCCCGCAGCGGCGCCGTGGCCCAGCGTTCGTAGAACTGGAAGATCGTGCGCCAGCCCGGCACGCCGAACTCGGGAATCTCGGGGATGGGTGCGATCGGTTCGTCCAGCGCCACCCAGGCGTAGCCGTGTTTGGCCACGCAGCGGTAGGCCGGTGTGCAGTAGTCGGCCGGGATGGGCCGGTCGGCCTCGTACTGCGGGATGCGGATCACACGCCCGCCGGCGTTGTAGGTCCAGCCGTGGTAGCCGCACTCGAGCGCGCCGTTCACGCAGCGGCCCTTGCTGAGCCTGGCGGTGCGGTGGCAGCAGCGGTCCTTCAGCGCCGCGGGCTGGCCTTCGGCATCGAGGAACAGCACGATGGCTTCGCCCATCAGTGTGAAGGGCTGGGGCTGGCCGCCTTCCAGCATGGACAGCGGCATCACCGCGTGCCAGAACTTGCGGAAAACGGCTTGTCGGGTCGTGAGCATCGCAGGGCGCTCCGGGGCTTGAAGTGACGAAGCCGGCGCAGGCCGGCGCTTCAAGCGCAATTTCCGGCCCTGCACCAGCGGGGTGAACGCTTCTACGCTTGCAGCAAGCGTAGCAGGTCGCGTGCCACAGAATGCAGCCATGACCGACTGCGACGTGCTGATCCTCGGCGCCGGCATGTCCGGGCTGTGCATGGGTGTGCAGCTGCTGCGCGCCGGCCGCAGCAACTTCGTCATCGTCGAACAGAGTGCCGGCCTCGGCGGCACCTGGTGGGACAACCGCTACCCCGGCGCCCATGTCGACGTGCCGGCGCCGCTGTACGCCTTCAGCTTCGCGCCCAACCCGGGCTGGCGCCGGCGCTTCGCCGCCGCGCCCGAGATCCAAGCCTACATGCAGCACGTGGCCGAACAGCACGGCCTGCTGCCGCACTGCCGCTTCGGCACCCGCGTCGAGGCCGCCCGTTTCGACGAGGCCGACGGCCGCTGGCACATCGCCACCAGCGCGGGTACCTTTCGCGCCCGCTGGTTCGTCTGCAGCACCGGGCCGCTGAGCCAGCCGCGCTGGCCCGAGATTCCCGGCCTGGCCGACTTCGCCGGTGCCCGGCTGCATTCCGCACGCTGGGACAACACGCTGCCGCTGGCC
>JBASTF010000982.1:0-4216 GCA_049274755.1 Rubrivivax sp.
GCCCCGACCTGCGCGACGTGAAAGGCCAGGCCGCGGCCAAACGTGCGCTGGAGATTGCTGCGGCCGGATCCCATTCGCTGCTGCTGATCGGCCCGCCCGGCACCGGCAAGTCCATGCTGGCGCAGCGCCTGCCGGGCCTGCTGCCACCGATGGACAGCGAACAGGCCCTGATCAGCGCGGCGCTGCAGGGGCTGACGCTGCAGGGTTTCGATGCCGACAGCTTCGGCCGCCGGCCGGTGCGCAGCCCGCACCACTCGGCCAGCGCGCCGGCCCTGGTCGGCGGTGGTTCGCCACGGCGGCCGGGCGAGATCTCACTGGCGCATGGGGGTGTGCTGTTTCTCGACGAAACGCCGGAGTTCCCGCGCGCTGCGCTGGAGGCGCTGCGCGAGCCATTGGAGACCGGCCGCATCACGATCTCGCGGGCCGCACGGCAGGCGGCTTTTCCTGCACGTTTCCAGCTCGTCGCGGCGATGAACCCCTGTCCCTGCGGCCACCTCGGCGCCTTCGCGGCCACGGGGCGCAGCTGCCGCTGCACACCCGACGCCGTCGTGCGTTACCAGGGCCGGCTGTCCGGGCCGCTGCTGGACCGCATCGACCTGCAGGTGGAGGTGCCGGCGGTGAAGCCCGCCGAGCTGATGGGCCAGCCCGACGGCGAGCCGACGGGCGTTGTCGCCCAGCGTGTGGCCGCGGCCTGGGCGCGCCAGCAGCAGCGCCAGGGGGTGCCCAATGGCGAGCTCGATGCGGCGCGCATCGACGAATTCTGTGTTGCCGACGCTGCAGCGCGGCAGTTCCTGCAGAACGCCGCCGAGCGCCTGGGCTGGTCGGGCCGGCGCCTGCACCGCACGCTGAAGGTGGCGCGCAGCATCGCCGATCTCGCCGGCCACGAGAGCATCGGCACGGCCCAGATGGCCGAGGCGCTGCAGCTGCAGCGGGCGCTGGATGGCTTCAGGCCGTCATGAAGCCCAGGTTGCGCGTCGAAAAATTCTTCAGGTTGGGGAAGATGTCCAGCAGCTGCTGGTCCGACAGGCCGAACCACTTGCCCAGCGTCGCGCCGAGCTGGTCCACGGCCACCTCGGGCAGCAGCGCGCCGTTGCCGACCTGGTTCACGCTGCTGTCGAAGTTGTTGTTGTTCGTGTTCTTCAGGCCCAGCACCGGGAAGTTGCCGTAGAGCTCGCCGCCTTTCACGGCGCCGCCCATCACGAAGTGGTGGCTGCCCCAGCCGTGGTCGGTGCCGTCGCCGTTGCTGGTGAAGCTGCGGCCGAAGTCGCTGGCGGTGAAGGTGGTGACGTTGCTGCGCGCGCCGATCGCGCCGAGCGTGGTGTCGAAATAGCGCAGCGCATGCGACAGCTTGGCCATCAGGTCGGCATGGTTGCGGTTCTGCGAGTCGTGGGTGTCGAAGCCGCCCAGGCTGACGAAAAACACCTGGCGCTGCGCGCCGACCTGGCCGCTGAGGCCGCCCTCGATCATGCGCGCCACCACCTGCAGCTGCTGCGCCACGGCGTTGAAGGCCTTGGCGCCGGTCAGCGGGCTGTCGTACTGCAGCTTGGGGTCGGTGGCCGCGTTGTAGGTGCCGCTGGCAGGGGCCGTGCCGAAGGCGGCATCGCTGGCCGGCTTCAGCGCCGTGCGCAGCAGCACTTCGGCGTCGATGGAGCGCTGCGCCACGGCGGCCAGATCGGCCTGCAGCAGGTGGTTGCCGCGTGCCGTGCCCGCGATGCGCTGCAGCGCCAGGCCGACGTCGGTGGAGCCGTAGACCCGGTTGTTGCTGTCCAGCCCCAGGCGCACGGCGCCGCCGGTGCCCACCTGGTACTGGCGCACGTTCTGCCCCGAGAGCCAGACCGCGTTGCCGCTGGCCGACACCGCGGTGAACACCGGGCGTGTGTTGCCGGCGGCCAGCAGGTCGCCCATGCGCCCGCCCCAGCCGGCCGTCGCGCCTTCGGGCCCCAGCGCCTGCCAGGTGTTCTGCTGGTCGTTGTGCGAAAACAGGCTGGCCGGCTTGGGGTGGGAACTCAGGCTGTACTGGGCCTTGCTCGTCGGCATCACCAGCGGCCCGATGTTGGGCACGATGGCCAGCCGCTTGTCGGTGTTGAACATGGCCTGCAGCTGCCCCATCGCCGGGTGCAGCGCGAAGCTGCGGCCCTGGGCGTTGCCGGGTGTCAGCGGCAGCACGCCGCCCAGCCGCAGCGGGCTGGCGATGGTGGCACCTGTGTTGGCCAGCACACCCGGCGCCAGCAGCGCGATCGAGTCCGGTGCCTGGTTGCGGGTGCTGGTGTAGGCCTGGAAGCTGGCGCTGTCGGTGGCCAGCAGCATGTTGAAGGCGTCGTTGCCGCCGAACATGAACAGGCAGACGATGGCCTTGTAGTCGGGCGCCGTCTGCGCTGCGGCGCTGCCCGTGGCCAGCAGGTTCAGCGCCAGCGGCGCGGCGCTGCCGGTCAGGGCCGACAGCAGGCCAGCCTGGCGCAGGAAGTGGCGGCGAGATGTGGAGATCGTCATTGGATAACCCTCTGCACTGCGTGCTCCGGGATGAGCGCTTGGGAGCGGCCCGGCGCGCTCATGGCTGCACCTGGTACTCGGGCGAGGCCAGCACCAGCAGCAGCGCAGCGTTGACGCGGTTGCGCTTGGCGCTGTCGATGCTGCTCTGGTTGCTGCCGCTGCTGTTCAGCGTCGGGATGGTGATCTTGGCGATGGCGTCGCCGATCTCGGTTTTCAGCGCCGCGCCGTTGCTGCTGCCGTACAGCAGCTTGGCCGTCACGCGGTCGACCAGGGCTGCCGGCTGCTCGGCCAGCGCCAGTTCGGCGCTGAAGTTGGCCTGCAGGTCGCGCCGTGTCACGCCGTTGATCGTGTTGCTGCTGCCCACACCCAGGCTCACCGCGTCGCGCATGTAGTTCACGTAGCCGGCGGCACTGGTTTCGTGTGCGATCTGCATCTCGGGTGTCACCAGGCCGGCGGCAGCCGAGGCCGTGCCCGGGGCCGTGTAGCCGGGCCGGTAGAAGTTGAACACCGACGGCGACCGCATCGGCGTCTGCCCCAGCTGCGTGGCCGGGTTGTCGGTGTTGCCGACGCGGAAGCGGCCGCTGTCGCTCTGGTGGCCGAAGGCGCGCAGAAAACCCGACAGCCGCAGCACCGGTTCACGCAGCTTGCCGCTGCGCTCGCTGGCCGCGCGTGCTTCCGGATGCATCAGCACGGCCTTGACCACGGCCTTCATGTCGCCGCGCACGCCGGCGCCGTTGTTCGCGAAGGCCCGCGACACGGCCGTGACGTAGGCCGGGCTGGGGTTGCTGGTCACCAGGCGCTGGATCAGCTGGCGGCCGATGAAGGGCCCGACGTTGGGGTGGGCAGACAAGGTGTCGAGCGCCGTCTTCAGGCCGGCCGCGGGGTCGCTGGTGGCCTGCGCGGCGATGCTGGCGCCAAGAAAGCTCTTGGCCTCGGTGCTGTGGTATTGCGGGTAGCCCAGCATGGCCTTGAAGCTGCGGTCGGGGTCGCTGACACCGGCCACCGCGCCGTTGCTGAAACAGCCGTTGTCGGGCCAGTCGGGGCAGCTCCAGCTCCAGCCTGTGAACACCTTGGCCAGGCCGCCGATGTCGCTCGGCCCGTAGGTTGCGGTGGTCTTCGCGCTGCCGTCTTCGTTGAGGTCGACGAGGCCGATGGAAAACAGCTGCATCACCTCGCGTGCGTAGTTCTCGTCGGGCACACGGCCCTTGCTGTCGGCCTTCTGGTTCTTCAGGTGCGAGAGGTAGACGCCCATCATCGGGTGGCGCGACACCGACTCCAGCAGCTGGCGGTAGCTCGTCAGTCCGTCGCTGCCCAGCATGTCCAGCCAGGCAGCGACGGCACGCGGGTTCTCCGCCACCGTGTTGTCGGCCATCGAGATGACGAAGATCTGGCTCAGCGCAAAGACAACACGCTGGCGCAGCTGGTCGGGACCGGTCAGCGCCTGGCGCCAGAAGGTCTCGAACACCTGGTCCTGGCCGGCCGCCGAGCCCGCCGCCTTCAGTGTCGTGTCGATGGTCTCCCAGCTGGCGCGGTGCGAAGCCGTCGGCAGCGCCAGCTGTTCGTCGATCCAGGCGGCGTAGCCGACGGCCGTGACACGGGCGATGTCGGTCTCGGTGGGGCCGTAGGTGGCCTGGGTGAGGAAACGTGCGGCCTCGTCGCGGCTCGCGGGTTTTTCCACCGCCGCCGCCGGCACCGAGGCCGGCATGCTGGGCGTGCCGCTGTTGGC
>JBASTF010000983.1:0-2064 GCA_049274755.1 Rubrivivax sp.
ACGACAGCTACAACGCCAACCCCGATTCGGTGCTGGCTGCCATCGACGTGCTGGCGGCGCTGCCGGCCCCGCGCTGGCTGGTTCTGGGCGACATGGGCGAGGTCGGCGACCGCGGCCCCGAGTTCCATGCCGAGGTTGGCGCCGCGGCACGCGCCAAGGGCATCGAGACGGTGTGGACCGCAGGCAGCCTGTCGGCCCATCTGCTGGCGACGCGCCATTTCAGCGATGCGGCCGCCGTCGTGGCGGCCTTGCACGAAGCGCCGGCCGCGGCCTCGGTGCTGGTCAAGGGGTCGAGGTTCATGAAGATGGAGCAGGTCGTGTCGGCCCTGCAGGCGATGCAGGAACAGATGCCGGGGGAGGCTGCCTGATGCTGCTTGCCCTGAGCCAGCTGCTGACGCAGCTCTACCCCGAACAACTGGGTTTCCTGCGTGTCTTCCAGTACCTGACCTTCCGTGCCGTGCTCGCGGCGATGACCTCGCTGCTGATCGGCCTCTGCTTCGGCCCCTGGGTCATCCGCCGCCTCACCGAACTGAAGATCGGCCAGCCGGTGCGCGAGTACGGCGTGCAGACGCATCTGCAGAAACGCGGCACGCCGACGATGGGCGGTGTGCTGGTGCTGATCGGCATCGGCGTCAGCACCTTGCTGTGGTTCGACTGGAGCAACCGCTTCGTCTGGATCGTGATGGTCGTGACCTTCGGCTTCGGCGCCATCGGCTGGGTCGACGACTGGCGCAAGGTCGTGAAGAAAGACCCCGAGGGCATGCGCTCGCGGGAAAAGTTCTTCTGGCAAAGCCTGATCGGCCTGGTGGCTGCGCTGTACCTGGCCTTCAGCGTCAGCGAAACCTCGAACCTGCGTGTGCTGGAACTCTTCATCCGCTGGGTGACCAGCGGCTTCTCCAACGAGCTGCCACCCAAGGCCGACCTGATGGTGCCGTTCTTCAAGACGGTGAGCTACCCGCTGGGTGTGTTCGGCTTCATCGCGCTGAGCTGGTTTGTCATCGTCGGCGCCAGCAACGCGGTGAACTTCACCGACGGGCTCGACGGCCTGGCCATCATGCCGGTGGTGATGGTGGGCAGCGCCCTGGGCATCTTCGCCTACATCACCGGCAACGCGGTGTTCAGCCGCTACCTGCTGTTCCCGCACATTCCGGGTTCGGGCGAACTGCTGGTGTTCTGCTCGGCGCTGGCCGGCGCCGGCCTGGCGTTCCTGTGGTTCAACGCCAACCCGGCCCAGGTGTTCATGGGCGACGTCGGCGCGCTGTCGCTGGGCGGTGCGCTGGGCACGGTGGCCGTCATCACGCGGCAGGAGATCGTGCTCGGCATCATGGGCGGCATCTTCGTCGCCGAAGCGCTGAGCGTGATGATCCAGGTCAGCTGGTTCAAGTACACGAAGAAGAAGTACGGCGAAGGCCGGCGCATCTTCCTGATGGCGCCGCTGCACCACCACTTCGAGAAGAAGGGCTGGACCGAGACCCAGGTCGTCGTGCGCTTCTGGATCGTCACGATGCTGCTGTGCCTGATCGGCCTGGCCAGCCTGAAGCTGCGATGAACACGGCGATGCAGTGGCTTCAGGACGTGCCCGTGCTGGTGCTGGGCCTTGGCGACAGCGGCCTGGCGATGGCACGCTGGTGTGCCCGTTTCGGTGCCGCCGTGACGGTGTGGGATTCACGCGAACAGCCGCCCGGCGCCGCGGCGCTGCGTGCGCAGTTCCCGGCGGTGGCGCTGGTCGGCGGTGCGCTCGACACGCAGCGGCTCGACGGTTGCCAGCTGGTGCTGAAGAGCCCCGGCCTGGCGCCGCAGGACGGCCGCATCGCGCCGCTGCTCGAGGCTGCGCGCGACACCGGCATCGCGGTGATGGGCGAGCTCGACCTGTTTGCGCGGGCGCTGGCCGACCTGAAGACCTTGTACGGCTACGCGCCCCAGGTGCTGGCCATCACCGGCACCAACGGCAAGACGACGACGACGGCGCTGACGGCCCTGCTGGTCGAACGTGCCGGCCGCCGTGTCGCCACGGCCGGCAACATCGGTCCGACCTTGCTGGACACGCTGGCGGCCGCGCTGGAC
>JBASTF010000984.1:0-2150 GCA_049274755.1 Rubrivivax sp.
CGCGAAGGCAATGGCCTGCGGCAGCGCCAGCACGGCACCCAGCAGGCCGGCCAGCGCATCGGCACGCAGGCTGTGGCGGTCGACCTCGTGGACCCAGGGCCCCAGGACCCGAGACAAGGGCAATGGCATGCGCCGAGTCTAGGGCCTGCCAACGCGATGGGGCCGTCGCCGGCAGGCCCTCACTCGGGCTTGATGCCTGCCGTCTTGATCACCCGCGTCCAGCGTTCGAGCTCGGCCTTCACGAAGGCGCTGTACGGCCGGCCGCCCTGCGTGGGCACGACAAAGCCGTTGGCGCCCATGCGCTGCTGGATGGCCGGCGACTGCATGATCTTCGACAGTTCGGCTTCCAGCTTGTCGACGATGGGCTTGGGCGTGCCGGCGGCAAACGACAGCCCCGACCAGCTCAGCGCCTCGAAGCCCGGGTAGCCGCTTTCGGCGATGGTCGGCACCTCGGGGTACAGCGCGTTGCGCTGCGCGCTGCTGACGGCCAGCGCACGCAACTTGCCGGTGCGCACATGCTGCAGCGCCACGTCCTGGTTGATGAACATCAGGTCGATCTGGCCACCCAGCATGTCGGTCATCATCGGGCCGCCGCCGCGGTAGGGAATGCCGACCATGAAGAGGCCCTTGCAGTTCTTCTCGCCCTTGCCGCATTCGCTGGCCGTCTGCTTCAGCAGTTCCATCGCCATGTGGCCCGAGGCCGCGTGCGTGTAGCCATAGGTCAGCTTGCCGGGGTTGGCCTTGCCGTAGGCGATGAGTTCCTGGAAGGTCTTGATCGGCCGGTCCGGGTGCACCACCAGCACGTTGGGGCCGCTGTGCACCTGGGTCACGTGCACGAAGTCCTTCACCGAGTCGTAGGCCAGCCTGGGGTCCAGGCCGTGGGCGACGGCGTTCTGGCCGACGCCGGTCTGGATGATGGTGTAGCCGTCGGCCGGCAGCTTCAGCGCACGGGCCGTGCCGGTGGTGCCGCCGGCACCGCCGACGTTTTCGATGATCACCGGCTGCTTCAGCGCCTTGGCCAGTTCCTCGGACACCATGCGTGCCATCACGTCGCTGGTGCCGCCCGGCGGGAAGGGCACGACGATCTTCAGCGGCCTGGAAGGCCAGACTTCCTGGACCTGCGCCTGGGCCTGGGTCACCAGCGCCAGCAGCAGCGTGCCGGCCATGGCAAGGACATGTCGCACCATCGTTGTCTCCTGTCGTTTGTTGTCGAAACCGGTGTCAGCGGCCGCGGGCCGCGCGCCAGGCCGCGAAGTCGGCCCGGCTTTGTTCGTCGGTGGGCGGGTACAGGCCCAGGATGCTGCGGCCTTCCAGCACCTTCTCCTGCACGAAGTCCTCGAAGGCCGTCATCTCGGTGGCCTCGGCCGCGATCTCGTCGGCCATTGACCCCGGGATCACGATGACCCCTTCGCCATCGCCGACGACCACGTCGCCCGGCCACACCGGCGCGTCGCCGCAGCCGATGGGCACGTTGATGTCGATGGCCTGGTGCAGCGTCAGGTTGGTCGGCGCCGAGGGCCGCTGGTGGTAGGCCGGCATCGTGAGCCTGGCGATCTCGGGTGAATCGCGGAAGCCGCCGTCGGTGACGACACCGGCCACACCGCGTTTCATCAGCCGCGAGACGAGGATGCCGCCGGCCGAGGCCGCACGCGCGTCCTTGCGGCTGTCGATGACCATCACGGCGCCGGGCGGGCATTCCTCCACCGCCTTGCGCTGCGGGTGGCCGCGGTCGCTGAAGACGCTGATCGGGTTCAGGTCCTCGCGCGCCGGGATGTAGCGCAGCGTGAAGGCCTCGCCCACCATGTTGGGCAGGGCCGGGTTCAGCGGCCGCACGTCCTGGATGAACTGGTTGCGCAGGCCACGCTTGAACAGCGCCGTGCACAGCGTGGCCGTGCTGACCTTCTTCAGCAATTCGCGGGTGTTGTTGTTCATCGTTGTCAGAAGATGTCGGGTTCAGGAATGCATCAGTAGATGTCGGGCTCGCCGACAGGGGCGCCGAACTGCGTTTCGAGCACGTCGAAGTCGCAGCCCTGGTCGGCCTGCAGGATGTGGCGGCTGAACATGTAGCCCCAGCCGCGCTCGTAGCGCGGCGGCGGCCGCTGCCAGGCGGCCTTGCGCGCGGCGAGCTCGGCGTCGTCGACGTTCAGGTG
>JBASTF010000985.1:0-7330 GCA_049274755.1 Rubrivivax sp.
GCGTGGCGCCGTCGTAGCGCGCCCCTTCCAGCGCCTTCGCCACCGCCACGGCCTCGGTGCTGCCGGCGCGTTCGATGGCCGCAGCCAGCATCTCCACCATCACCTGCATGCGGGCATGCACGTAGTCGTCCTCGGGCCTGGGGAAACGTTTGCGGAACGCGGCATAGAAGTCGTCGGACGGCTTGCCGCCCGCGTTCGGGTGCCATTCGGCCACGGCGACGACGGCGCCGATGCCGGCTTCGCCGATGGCGGCCGGCGCCCCCAGCGCATTGCCGTAGAAGGTGTAGAGCTTGGCGTCCGAACCCACCTCGCGCAGCGCCCGCACCAGCAGGGTCAGGTCGTTGCCCCAGTTGCCGCTGAGCACGGCCTGCGCACCGCTGGCCTTGATCTTCGCGGCATAGGGGATGAAGTCCTTCACGCGCCCCATCGGGTGCAGCTCGTCGCCGACGAACTCGATGTCCGGGCGCTTGGCCACCAGCATCTCGCGCGCCTTGCGGTTCACGTGCTGGCCGAAGCTGTAGTCCTGGCCGATCAGGTAGACCTTCTTCACGCCGCGGTCGTCGCGCAGCACATCGGTCAGCGCCGCCAGCCGCATGTCGGCATGGGCGTCGAAGCGGAAGTGCCAGAAGCTGCAGCGTTCGTTGGTCAGCACCGGGTCCACGGCCGAGTAGTTCAGCAACAGCGCACGCCGCTCCGGCGTGCGGCTGTTGTGTTTCTCCAGCGCGTCGACGAGGGCCGCCGCCGTGGCCGAGCTGTTGCCCTGGAACACGAAGGCGATGCCTTGCTCGGTGGCGGCACGCAGCAGGCCCAGGGCTTCTTCGGTGCTGCCCTTGCTGTCGAAGCGCACCAGCTCCAGCGGCCGGGCGCCGCCGGCCACACCCGGCAGCTTCACGCCGCCCCGCTGGTTGACACGCTCCACCGCCCACAGCAGGTTGCGGAACACGGCTTCGCCGGCATTGGCGAAGGGGCCGGACAGGCCTTCGATCAGGGCCAGCTTCAACGGCTGTGGGGCTTGGGCCAGCAGCGCCGGCGTGGCCAGGGCCAGCGGCAGCGCCAACAACGCACGGCGCCGCAACGGGGTTTGATGCATCACAAAAAGGGGCTCTTGAAACGCGGCCGACCGCTGCCAAGTTGAGGACCATGGCGCTGCAGCATTCGGTCGGCAGCGCCGGCAACCGTCGATTGTAGGAGGCCCTATGTTTCTCGTTCCCCTGTCCCGTTCGTCGTCCGACTTCGCCCGCAGCATCGACCGCTTCTTCGAAGCGGCAGCCGCCGACAGCAGCCGCAGCCCGGCGCTGGACGTCAGCGAAACCGACACCAGCTACACCGTGCAGCTGGACCTGCCGGGTGTCAGCAAGCAGGACGTGCAGGTCAGCATCGAAGGCCGGCGTGTCAGCGTGCAGGCGCAGAGCAAACCCAGCGACGACAAGAAGCACGGCGACCGCGTCGTCTACCGCGAACGTTCGTCGGCCAGCTTCTCGCGCAAGTTCACGCTGCCCGTGGAAGTGGACCAGGCCGAAGCCAATGCCCGCCTCGACAACGGCGTGCTGACGCTGACCCTGCCGAAACGCAGCGCACGCAGCGCCTCGCAGATCGCCGTCAACTAAGCCGGCTTCGGCGCCGCGAGCAGCAGCCGCTCCATCAGCGCGCTGCGCTCGCGCTTCTGCGCCTCGTTGCCCTGGCGCGGCAGCAGCGACTCGGCGAGTTCGTAGCCGTACAGCAGGAAGGCCCGTGCGCGGGCTTCCGCGATGTCGAAGCCCAGCGCCGAAAAACACTGCGCGATGTAGCCGATGCGTCGCGAGTCGACATCGTCGAGCGCGCTGCGTGCCAGCGGATCGCGCCGCGCCCAGTCGCGGATCGCGAGTTCCACACGTGCCGCGCGCTCGGCCGCGCGGCCGCGGAACGGCAGCGACAGCAGGTCGCGAACCAGCGCCTGCGCATCACCGGGCTGGCGGTCGAAACGTTCGATGATCTGCTCGGTGGCGGCCAGGCGCCAGGCTTCCAGCATCTGGCGCAGCAGCTCGTCGCGGTCCTTGAAGTGCCAGTAGAAGCTGCCGCGCGTGACACCCAGGGTCTTGGCGATCAGGTCCACACGCACACGGTCGACACCGTCGTCGACGAGCACGGCCGTGGCCTCGGCCAGCCAGTCCTGCGCCGACAGCGAAGCGCGTGTGCCCGAATCTGCGTCCATGCAGCATTGTATGGAGCACCGCACTTTCCCTGATGCTGGTTCTCCCCAGGCCGCCTAAGCTTCGAACCATACAGATGTGTATGGAGACAACATGGCCGCGGTGACCGACATCGAGGGTGCACTCGCGCCGCAGCGCTGCGAACGCATCGATGGCCCGGGCGGCAGTTTTGTGCTGCGATCGCCGGAGCCGCTGGGTGAGCACGAACGCTGCGTCGGCGAATGGCTGGAGCGCTGGGCACACGCAACGCCGGAGGCCGTGGCGCTGGCCGAACGTGATGGCGGCGGCGGCTGGCGGCAGCTGCGCTGGCGCGAACTGCGGCAGCAGGTGGGCGCCATCGCACAGTCGCTGCTGGACCTGGACCTGCGCAGCGGCGACCCGGTGGTGGTGCTGTCGGACAACAGCGTCGACCATGCCTTGCTGCTGCTGGCCGGGCTGCACATCGGGCGCCCGGTCTGCACCGTCTCCAGCGCCTATTGCCGGCTGACCAAGGACTTCACGAAGATCCGCGCCATCGTGCAGGCGCTGCAGCCCGGCCTCATCTACGCCGGTGACGCTGCCGTCTACGGCCCGGCGATCCGCGCGCTGGACTTCGCCGGCCCCGTCGTGCTGGGCCGCGGCGTCGACACCCTGCCCGGCGCCCTGCCCTTCAGTCAGCTGCTGCAGCCCCGCGAAACGCCGGCAGTGCTGCAGGCCTTTGCCGCCATCCGCCCCGACGACCATGCCAAGTACCTGCTGACCTCCGGCTCCACCGGCCACCCCAAGGTGGTGATCAACACGCACCGCATGCTCTGCGCCAACCAGCAGATGATGGCGCAGACCTGGTGTTTCCTGGCGCAGACCAAACCGGTGCTGCTGGACTGGCTGCCGTGGAGCCACACCTTCGGCGCCAACCACAACTTCAACATGGTGCTGCGCCATGGCGGCACGCTGTACATCGACGACGGCCGCCCGGCGCCCGGCCTCGTCGAACGCACGCTGGCCAACCTGCGCGACGTGAAGCCCACGCTGTACTTCAACGTGCCGCGTGGCATCGACATGTTGCTGCCGCTGCTGGAGGCCGACCCCGCGCTCGCGCGTGAAGCGCTGTCGCGGCTGCAGCTGGTGTTCTATGCCGGCGCGGCACTGACGAATGCCAGCTGGCAGCGCCTGCAGGCGCTGGCCGCCCGCGTGCGCGACGAACCGTTGTGGCTGACCACCTCCTGGGGCGCCACCGAAACCTCGCCGGCCGTCACCAGCGCGCACTGGCGGCTGGACGGTGCCGGCAACATCGGCGCGCCGCTGCCCGGCATGGCGCTGAAGTTCGTGCCGGCGGCCGGGAAGTTCGAGCTGCGGGTGCGTGGTGTGTCGGTGTTCCCCGGCTATCGCAACGCGCCGGAGCTGACGGCCGCCGCCTTCGACGACGAAGGTTTCTACAAGATCGGCGACGCCGGCCGCCTGGCCGACCCGCAGCGGCCCGCAGCCGGCGTGTTGTTCGACGGCCGCGTCGCCGAGGACTTCAAGCTCGGCAGCGGCACCTGGGTGTCGGTGGGCACGCTGCGCATCAAGCTGGTGTCGGCACTGGCGCCTTATGTGCAGGACGCGGTGATCACGGGACAAGACCGCGACGAAGCCGGCGCCCTGCTCTTCCCCAGCGCCGCTGCGGCTGCGATGCCGGCCGAGGCGCTGACGGCGGCCTTGCAGGACGGGCTGCGGCGCCTGAACGCCGAAGCCGCAGGCTCCTCGGGCCGCGTCGCCCGTGTGCGTTTGCTGCGTGAGCCGCCCAGCGCCGATGCCGGCGAGATCACCGACAAGGGCTATCTGAACCAGCGCGCGGTGCTGACGCGGCGTGCGGCCGAGATCGAGGCGCTCTACGCCGGTGCAACCGGCAACGTGCTGGGCTGAAGCTCGGTCAGCGGCCAGCGTGGCCGCACGTCGAAGGCGCCGTCGTGCGTGGCGGCCGCCAGGCCCCGTTCCAGCCGCAGCGCGGCGGCCAGCGCGATCATCGCACCGTTGTCGGTGCACAGCGACAGCGGCGGGTACAGCACCTGGGCGCCCAGCTTCGCCGCACCGGCGTCCAGCGCCTCGCGCAGCTTCAGGTTGGCGCCGACACCGCCAGCCACGACGAGGCGGCGGATGCCCGTGTCCTTCAGCGCCCGCAGCGACTTCGCCGCCAGCACGTCGACGATAGCGGCCTGCGTGGACGCCGCCAGGTCGGCGCGCGATTGTTCGCAGACGTTGGGGCCGAGTTTCTTCACCTGGGTCATCACCGCGGTCTTCAGCCCGGCAAACGAGAAGTCCAGGTCGCCGCTGTGCAGCAGCGGGCGCGGCAGCGCAAAGGCCTTGGCGTCGCCGAACTCGGCCATGCGCGCCAGTGCCGGCCCGCCCGGGTAGCCCAGGCCCAGCAGCTTGGCGCTTTTGTCGAAGGCTTCACCGGCCGCGTCGTCGATGGTTTCGCCGAGCAGGCGGTAGTCACCGACCCCGTCCACCCGCATCAGCTGCGTGTGGCCGCCGGACACCAGCAGCGCAATGAAGGGGAACTCCGGCACCTGGCCGGCCAGGAAGGGCGACAGCAAATGGCCTTCGAGATGGTGCACACCCAGCGTCGGCTTGCCCAGCGCCGCACCCAGCGCCACGGCAACACCGGCGCCGACCAGCAGGGCGCCAGCCAGGCCCGGGCCACGTGTGTAGGCCACCAGGTCCACGTCGGCCAGCGCCAGCCCCGATTGCTGCAGCACCTGGCGCGCCAGCGGCAGCACCCGGCGGATGTGGTCGCGCGAGGCCAGTTCGGGCACCACGCCGCCATAGGCCTGGTGCATCTCGGCCTGGCTGTGCAGTGCATCACCGAGCAAACGCGGTGCAGCGCCGCGGCGTGTCTGCACCAGCGCGACGCCGGTTTCGTCGCATGAGGACTCGATGCCCAGGACATTCATCTGCAGGCGCATGGGCACAGTGTAGCGGCCCGTTTTTTGCAGTGCAGCAAGCATGCTGCAGCCGGAAGCCACACGCATCGTCATCGTTGCACCGGATTCGCTCGATCCGGCGCCGGGCGACGAAGCGGCGGCGCTCGAAGCCGAGCGCTCGCGCAGCCTGCGCATCGGTTTGCTGGAGGCGGGCTACAACATCGTCGCGGTGCTGCCGATCGACGCCTTCCTGCCCGACCGGCTGGCGCAGATCCAGCCCGACATGATCATCGTCGACGCCGAGAGCCAGGCGCGCGACACGCTGGAACATGTGGTGATGGCCACACGCGACGCACGCCGGCCCATCGTGATGTTCACCGACGACCCCGACACCAGCCACGTGCGCGGCGCCATCGCTGCCGGCGTCACGGCCTACGTCGTTGCCGGCCTGGCGCCCGACCGCGTGAAGCCGGTGCTGGAAGTGGCGCTGGCGCGCTTCGAATACGAAGAGACGCTGAAACGCGAACTCGCCGAAGCACGCACCCAGCTGGCCGACCGCAAGCTGCTGGACCGCGCCAAGGGCCTGCTGATGCAGCGCCACGGCATCGGCGAACCCGAGGCCTATGCCCGCCTGCGCAAGGCAGCGATGGACAAGGGCCTGAAGATGACCGACATCGCGCAGCGCATCGTCGACGCCGCCGATCTGCTGGGCTGAAGCCGGCCGCTGCGCACCAGCGCAGCGCAGCACCGCTGCGCGCTGGTGCAAAGCCGGACTGGAAACCCGCCGGAACCCAGCGGTTCCGCTGGCACGGCGATTGCAAAGTGCTGTGCTGAGAGATCAGTGTCGATCTTTCGCCAGCACCGGTGGCCTGCAGTGTTTGTGGGCGGCCGGTGGGACAAAGGCGTCCTCACGACGTGGGCTTCACAGCCTGCCGATGTGCGGACGCCTTTTTGCTTTTGTTGGCCCTCCATTTGCACACGCCATGACATCACAGACCGCAGGACCAATCGACATGGGACGCCGAACCATCGTGAAGGCAGCCGCCGCCACCGGCGCCGCAGGCATGCTGCCGGGGCTGCAGGCCGCGGTCTACGCTGCCGGCAGCGACAAGCCCGAGAAGGAGGAAGTGCGCATCGGCTTCATCCCGCTGACCGACTGCGCCAGCGTCGTGATGGCCAGCGTGCTGGGCTTCGACAAGAAGTACGGCGTGAAGATCGTGCCGACCAAGGAAGCCAGCTGGGCCGGCGTGCGCGACAAGCTCGTCAACGGCGAACTCGACATGGCCCATGTGCTGTGGGGCCTGGTCTACGGCGTGCACCTGGGCGTGGGCGGGCCGAAGAAGGACATGGCCGTGCTGATGAACCTGAACCACAACGGCCAGGCCATCACGCTGAGCAAGAAGCTCGCGGACAAGGGCGCGGTCGACGGCGCCAGCCTCGCCAAGCTGATGAGCACCGAAAAGCGCGACTACACCTTCGCGCAGACCTTCCCCACCGGCACCCACGCGATGTGGCTGTACTACTGGCTGGCCAGCGTGGGCGTGAACCCGATGAAGGACGCCAAGGTCATCACCGTGCCGCCACCGCAGATGGTGGCCAACATGCGTGTCGGCAACATGGACGGCTACTGCGTCGGCGAACCCTGGGGCCACCGCGCCATCATCGACGGCATCGGCATCACCGCCGTCACCACGCAGGACATCTGGAAGGACCACCCCGAGAAGGCACTGGGCACCACCGGCGACTTCGCGAAGAAGTACCCCAACACCTGCCGCGCCGTGGTGGCCGCCATCCTGGAAGCCGGCAAGTGGATCGACGCCGGCCTGCAGAACAAGAACAAGATGGCAGAGACGGTGGCCGACAAGGCCTACGTCAACACCAGCGTCGACGCCATCAACCAGCGCATCCTGGGCCGCTACCAGAACGGCCTGGGCAAGACCTGGGACGACCCCAACCACATGAAGTTCTTCAACGACGGCGCGGTGAACTTCCCCTACCTGTCGGACGGCATGTGGTTCCTGACCCAGCACAAGCGCTGGGGCCTGCTGAAGGAGCACCCGGACTACCTGGGCGTGGCCAAGCAGATCAACCAGATCGAGCTCTACAAGCAGGCTGCGGCCCAGGTGAAGGTCAGCCTGCCGAAGAGCGAGATGCGCAGCAGCAAGCTGATCGACGGTGTGGTCTGGGAAGGCAAGGACCCGGCGAAATACGCCGATGGCTTCAAGGTCAAGGGTGCGGCTTCGGCCTGAAGGGAGGCGA
>JBASTF010000986.1:0-1642 GCA_049274755.1 Rubrivivax sp.
GACCCCAGCCGCGCCCGGGCACCGGTGGCCGGCGTCGTCGCCCAGGTGCTGGTGCGGCCGGGTGATGCCATCGCCGCCGGCCAGCCCCTGGTCTGCGTCGAGGCGATGAAGATGGAGATGTGGCTGAACGCCGCCGCCGCCGGCACCGTGCGCGCGGTGCACGTCGCCACGAAGGACAGCGTGGCCGCCGGTGCGCTGCTGGTCGAACTGGAGATCGCCGCATGAACGACAACAAGGCCATCCTGACCTGCGCGCTGACCGGCGTGCTGACGAATCCGCAGCAGCATCCGGTGCCGGTGACACCGGCGCAGATGGCGGCCGAAGCGCGCGACGCCTTCAACGCCGGCGCCAGCATCATGCATGTGCACCTGCGTGCGCAGGAACCGGGTTTCGGCCACATGCCAAGCTGGGACCCCGATGTCGCCGAGGCCGTGGTGGGCGCCATCCGCGAGGCCTGCCCCGGTGTCATCATCAACCTCACCACCGGCGTCGTCGGCAAGGACATCAGCGGCCCGCTGGCCTGCCTGCGGCGTGTGAAGCCCGAGGCCGCGGCCTGCAACGCCGGCAGCCTGAACTACCTGAAGATCAAGGACAACGGCGACTGGGCCTGGCCGCCGATGGTCTTCGACAACCCGGTGGCCAAGATCCAGCAGTACCTGGACCTGATGAACGAGCTGCACATCCACCCGGAGTTCGAGTGTTTCGACGTCGGCATCGTGCGTTCGGTCGCCATGTACCTGAAGGCCGGCATGTTCAGCGGCGTGCCCGAACTGAACTTCGTGATGGGCGTGGCCAGCGGCATGCCCTGCGATGCCGACCTGCTGGCCCTGCTGCCGCGCTATGCGCCACCGGGCGCCGTCTGGCAGACCACGCTGATCGGCCGCGCCGAGATCTGGCCCGTGCACCAGCGCACCGCCGAACTGGGCGGCATGCTGCGCACCGGGCTGGAAGACAGCTTCTACCTGCCCGGCGGCGAACGTGCCTCGGGCAACGGTCTGCTGATCGAGGCCTTGGCGCGTTGTGCGCGCAATGCCGGCCGCGAGGTGGCAAGCCCCGCCGAAGCCCGCCAGAGGCTGGGCCTGAGGGCCGCTGCATGACGGCAGCCCGGCGCAGCGCGGCCGAGCAGACCAGGCTCGACGCGGCACTGACCGAGTTGTTCAACCACCGCATCAGCTTCAACGAGCTGCTGGGCCTGCAGGTCGACGGGCTGCAGCCCGGCAACACGCGGCTGCGCTTCGGGATGCGGCCCGAGCTGGTGGGCCACTTCCTCTACGGCCGCCTGCACGGCGGCGTCATCTCGTCGGTGCTCGACGCCGTCGGCGGCCTGGCGCTGATGGTGGCGATTGCCGAACGCCATGCCGGCGACAGCGCCGAGCAGGTGATGCAACGCTTCGCGAAGATGGGCACCATCGACCTGCGTGTGGACTTCCTGCGCCAGGGCATCGGCCAGCAGTTCGTGGCCAGCGGCGAGGTCACACGTCTGGGCGGCCGTGTGGGTTCGACGCAGATGAAACTCAGCAATGCACAAGGCGATCTGATCGCGACGGCGGCCGCGGCGTACATCGTGTCCTGAGGACGCCGCGCCGCGACA
The DNA here is from genome assembly GCA_049274755.1 of Rubrivivax sp. Taxonomy (GTDB): domain Bacteria; phylum Pseudomonadota; class Gammaproteobacteria; order Burkholderiales; family Burkholderiaceae_C; genus Rubrivivax. The sequence continues at coordinate 1,592 of JBASTF010000986.1, forward strand.
CGACGCCTGCTTGGCGACAATGGCGGGCATGAACACCCGCCGCGCCGCCGT
>JBASTF010000987.1:0-3138 GCA_049274755.1 Rubrivivax sp.
GCCTGGGAAGACACGCACCCGGTGACCATCCCCGGCTTCATGCCGACGATGCCGGCGCCGCTGGACGACGCAGACCTGCCGGCGCCGCCGCGGCGCTGAGCCGCGGCCAGGCCGTTCAGGCCGTCACCGCCTCGTCGTCGTCGGCGTCCTCGCCGAGGAACCCGCCGCTCTGGTGCGTCCAAAGCCGGGCATAGATGCCGCCGGCCGCCAGCAGGCTCTGGTGGTCGCCCATCTCGACGATGCGGCCATGGTCCATCACCACCAGGCGGTCCATCGCCGCGATCGTCGACAGCCGGTGCGCGATGGCGATCACCGTCTTGCCTTCCATCAGCTTGTACAGGCTTTGCTGGATGGCGGCCTCGACCTCGCTGTCCAGCGCGCTGGTGGCTTCGTCCAGCAGCAGGATGGGCGCGTCCTTCAGCATCACACGCGCGATGGCCACCCGCTGGCGCTGGCCGCCGCTGAGCTTGACGCCGCGTTCGCCGACATGGGCGTCGTAACCCTGGCGGCCCTTGGGGTCGGTGAGGCCGAGGATGAAGTCGTGCGCTTCGGCACGTTCGGCAGCACGCAGCATCTCGGCTTCATTGGCCTCGGGGCGGCCGTAGGCGATGTTGTCGCGCACCGAGCGGTGCAGCAGCGAGGTGTCCTGCGTCACCATGCCGACGGCGCGGCGCAGGCTGTCCTGCGTGACGCCGGCGATGTCCTGGCCGTCGATGAGGATGCGGCCCTGCTGGATGTCGTACAGCCGCAGCAGCAGATTCACCACCGTGCTCTTGCCGGCGCCGCTGCGGCCGACGAGGCCGATCTTCTCGCCCGGGCGGATCGTCAGCGCCAGGTCGTCGATGACCTGCTTCTTGCCGCCGTAGGCGAAGCTGACCTTGTCGAAACACACCTCGCCGCGCGACACCTCCAGCGGCTTCGCATCGGGCCGGTCGAGCACGGCGCGGGGCTTGCTCAGCGTGGCCATGCCGTCCTGCACGGTGCCGATGTGCTCGAACAGCGACGACATCTCCCACATGATCCAGTGCGAGATGCCGTTCAGCCGCAGCGCCATCGCGGTGGACGCGGCCAGCGCGCCAACGCCGACATGGCCCTGCGTCCACAGCCACAGCGCCAGGCCGGTGGTCGAGGCCACCAGGGCCACGCTCAGCGCCTGGTTGACAACCTCGAACTGGCTGACCAGCCGCATCTGGCCGTAGGCCGTGACCATGAATTCCTGCATCGCACCGCGGGCAAAGTGCGCTTCGCGGTGCGAATGCGAAAACAGCTTCACGGTGGCGATGTTGGTGTAGGCATCGGTGACACGCCCCGTCATCAGCGAACGTGCATCGGCCTGCGCCTGCGCCACCTTGCCCAGGCGGGGCACGAAGTAGCACAGGGCCAGCACGTAACACAACAGCCAGCCGGCAAAGGGCAGCACCAGCCAGACGTCCATGCCGCCCACCACGGCCAGCAGCGTGACGAAGTAGATGACGACGTAGACCAGGATGTCGGCCAGGATCAGCCAGGTGTCGCGCACGGCCAGCGCCGTCTGCATCACCTTGGTGGCGATGCGGCCGGCGAACTCGTCCTGGTAGAAGTTCATGCTCTGTTCGAGCATCAGCCGGTGGAAGTTCCAGCGCAGCCGCATCGGGAAGTTGCCGAACACCCCCTGGTACTTGATCAGCGCCTGCGCACCCACCAGCACGATGCTGCCCAGCAGCAGCGCTGCCAGCAGGCCCAGCATGTGGCCGTGGCGCGCCCACAGTTCGGCCGGCTGCACCTGCGCCAGCAGGTCCACCACATGGGCCAGCATCGCAAACAGCAGCGCCTCGAAGGCGCCGATGCCGGCGGTCAGCAGCGTCAGCAGCAGCAGCCAGGGCCGCAGGCCGCGCGTGTTCTCCCACAGGAAGGCAAAAAAGCGCTGCGGCGGCGGTGGCGGCAGTGCATCCGGGTAGGGATGCACCAGGTTTTCGAATCGGCGGAACAAACGCGCACTCCCTGGGGCCACGGGGTCGGTGGCCCTGGTTTGCCCACGGCCGCTTCGGCCGCGGGGGAGCGCATTATGCGGAAGGCGATGCCTGGCCCAGGCGGAAGGCGGCCATCTAGCGAAGCCAGCGTCGCGGCCTGCTGCTTCAGGCTGTCGGCGGCCGTGGCACTTTGTTCGACCAGGGCCGCGTTCTGCTGCGTCCTCTGGTGGCGTTGGCGCAGCAGGTTCATGGCGGCGAAGAGGCGGAGTTGCTGCAATTTTGGGCAGCCTGGGGTCGACCCGATCTGGCGATGAGTGGCGCAAAAGCCTCAGAATGCGTCGCGATGGGCAGCAATTTCAGCGAATCACCGCGTTGGAGACAGGACGGTGTGCGCGTGGTGTCTGGTGACAGCCTGGACCCCAACACGGCGCAGACCCCGGGCATGGACCGCAAGGCGGCGATCAACTTCGCCCGCGTCGGCGCGCAGAAGCTGTGGGCCGGCACCGTGCACATCCACCCCAACGCCAAAACCGGTGCCCACCACCATGGGCCACTGGAAAGCGTGATCTACGTCGTCAAGGGCCGCGCCCGCATGCGCTGGGGCGAGGCGCTCGAGTTCACAGCCGAGGCCGGCCCCGGCGACTTCATCTACGTGCCGCCGTTTGTGCCGCACCAGGAGATCAACGCCAGCGCCACCGAAACGCTGGAATGTGTGCTGGTGCGCAGCGACGGCGAAGCCGTGGCCGTCAATCTGGAGATCGAACCGGCCGAAAAGCCGGAGCAGGTGCGCTGGATCGATCCGACACATCCTGCGTGAAATCTTCACGCAGGAATGGCTACAGAATCCGCCTGGATCCCCGAATGTGAGGATGAACATGCGAGGGTTGCGGCGATGAAGAAGTGCTTGTGGACCGTGTCGGTGGTGCTGGCCCTGCTGGGCGGGGCTGCCCATGCTGCCGACGACAACGAGCCGACGATGCGCGCCGCCGTCGAGACGGCGCTGTGGCCGGGCGACATCGTGCGTGCCGCCGACCGCTACCTGCGCGACCATCCCCAGGGCAACGGCGTCGACGCCGTGCGTGACCTGCGTCTGCGTGCCGCGCAGACCTGGCAGATCGTCGGCCGCAGCGACGTGCAGCTGTACCGCAGCGCCTTCGTGCCGCGCGAGGGCGGCGAAACCCTGCAGGAC
>JBASTF010000988.1:0-4883 GCA_049274755.1 Rubrivivax sp.
CACCCCAGCCACGCTGGCGGCGTTTGCCGACTGGCGCGCGCAGCATGCGACGCTGGAACTGCTGCTGGTGCGCGGCAACCACGACCGCCATGCCGGCGACCCGCCGCCCGCGTGGGGTGTGCAGGCCGTCGACGAAGGGCTGCCGCTGGGGCCGTTTGTGCTGCAGCACCATCCGGAACCGGTGCCAGGCGCCTATGCCCTGGCCGGCCATGTGCACCCGGCGGTGGTGCTGGGCGGGCGCGCCCACGACAGGCTGCGCCTGCCCTGTTTCCACTTCGGCCCCCAGGTCGGCGTGCTGCCGGCCTTCGGTGGTTTCACCGGCATGCATGTGCTGCCGCGTGGGTCCGATGACCGTGTCTACGTCGTTGCGCAGGACGAGGTCGTCGAGGTGCCCGCCCTAAACTCGCGGCCATGAACGCTGCTTTTGAACATCTGCTAGTGCGCGCCGAATCGCTGCTGGCGCGGCTGGAGACCATCCTGCCCCATGCGCCGACGGCGCCCGACTGGGCTGCCTCGGTGGCCTTCCGCTACCGCAGGCGCGGCAGTGCCGGTGTGCTGGAGCCGGTGCGCCATGTCTCGACGATCCGCCTCGCCGAGCTGAAGGAGGTCGAGCCGCAGAAGGAACGCCTGCTGCGCAACACGCTGCAGTTCGTCGCCGGCCGGCCGGCCAACAACGTGCTGCTGACCGGCGCGCGCGGCACCGGCAAGAGTTCGCTGATCAAGGCCTGCCTGAACGAGTTCAGCGACCAGGGGCTGCGGCTGATCGAGGTCGACAAGGCCGACCTCGTGGACCTGCCCGACCTGATCGACCTGGTCAGCGGCCGGCCCGAGCGCTTCGTCATCTTCTGCGACGACCTGAGCTTCGACGAAGGCGAGGCCGGCTACAAGGCGCTGAAGAGTGTGCTCGACGGCAGCGTGGCCCAGGCCGGCGACAACCTGCTGATCTACGCCACCAGCAACCGCCGCCACCTGCTGCCCGAGTACATGAAGGAGAACCTGACTTACCAGCACACTGAAGACGGCGAGGTGCATCCGGGTGAGGTCATCGAAGAGAAGATCTCGCTGTCCGAACGTTTCGGGCTCTGGGTCAGCTTCTACCCCTTCACGCAGGACGAATACCTGGCCATCGCCGCGCAGTGGCTGCGTTCCTTCGGCGTCGGCGAAGAGGCGATTGCCGCGGCGCGGCAGGACTGCCTGGTCTGGGCGCTGGAGCGGGGTTCACGCTCGGGGCGTGTGGCCTACCAGTTTGCACGCGACTACGCCGGCCGCGACCATGGCTGAAGAACGCACGCCGGTCGACGTGGCGGTGGGTGTGCTCGTCGACCCGCAGGGCCGGTTCCTGCTGACCTCGCGCCCCGACGGCAAGGTCTACGCCGGCTACTGGGAGTTCCCCGGCGGCAAGCTCGAAGCCGGCGAGACGGTGGAGCAGGCGCTGCGCCGCGAACTGCACGAGGAACTGGGCATCGACATCGGCGCTGCCCAGGCCTGGAAGGTGGAGATCGTCGACTATCCGCATGCCCGCGTGCGGCTGCACTTCTGCAAGGTCTTCAGCTGGCAGGGCGAGTTCCAGATGCGCGAAGGCCAGTCCATGGCCTGGCAGACGCTGCCGGTGCAGGTGGCGCCGGTGCTGCCCGGCACCGTGCCGGTGCTGGGGTGGTTTGCCGAGGAGCGCGGCTTCGCCGGCGCAACGCACTAGACTGCTGGCATGGACTGGCTCGACGACATCAAGTGGGACCGCGACGGCCTGGTGCCGGTGATCGCGCAGGAGCGCGGCAGTGGCGACGTGCTGATGTTCGCCTTCATGAACCGCGAGGCGCTGGCCGAAACGGCACGCCGCCGCGAAGCCGTGTACTACAGCCGTTCGCGGCAGCGGCTGTGGCACAAGGGTGAAGAGTCGGGCCACATCCAGCAGGTGCACGAGATCCGCACCGACTGCGACAGCGACGTCGTGCTGCTCAGCGTCACGCAACTCGGGCACGAACCCGGCATCGCCTGCCACACCGGCCGCCACAGCTGTTTCTTCAACAGGCTGGACGGCGGGGCCTGGCAGGCCGTCGAGCCGGTGTTGAAAGACCCGCACAGCATCTACAGCAAATGAGTTCTTCCGACGACACGCTGGCGCGCCTGGCCGCCGTCATCGACGGCCGCCGCGGCGGCGACCCCGACAAGAGTTATGTCGCGCGCTTGTTTTCCAAGGGCACCGACGCCATCTTGAAGAAAGTGGGCGAAGAAGCCACCGAGGTCGTGATGGCCTGCAAGGACGGCCAGCGCGACAAGATCGTCGGCGAGATGGCCGACCTGTGGTTCCACAGCATGGTGGCGCTGTCGCAGTTCGGGCTGCAGCCGGCTGACGTGCTGGCCGAGCTGCGGCGGCGCGAAGGGCTGTCGGGGCTGGAGGAATTCGCCCTGCGCAAGGTGCAGGAACGGGATGCCCGTGAAGGAGGTGCCAGTTGAACCAGGTTGTGGATGTCACCGAACGTGATGCGTCGCTGAAGACCATCGGCCACGTCAGTTACCTGCTGCACAGCATCGTCGCCGTCTCGGCGGTGCTGCCGGGTGCGCAGGCCAGCGTGCTGTTGCTGCTGGTGGCCTTTGTGCTCGACCTCGTGAAGCGCAGCGATGCCAACGGCACCTGGCAGGAGTCGCACTTCGCCTGGCGCATCCGCAGTGTGGTGTGGGCCGGTGTGCTGTACCTGCTGACGGCGCCTTTGTGGCTGTTTTTCCTGGCGCCGGGCTGGATCGCCTGGACCATCATCTCGATCTGGTTCCTCTACCGCGTGGTGCGCGGCTGGATGAACCTCAACAGCAACCGGCCGATGCCGGAATGAGACACGGCCGATGAGCACCGACCCGAACTGCATCTTTTGCAAGATCGTTGCCGGCCAGATCCCGGCCAAGAAGGTCCACGAGGACGACGAACTGCTGGCTTTCCACGACATCCACCCCTGGGCGCCGGTGCATGTGCTGGTCATCCCCAAGGCGCATGTGGCGACCCATGCCGACGTCACCGACGCCCACGCGCCGGTGCTGGGCCGCATGCTGGCGCTGGCGCCCAAGCTGATGCGCGAGCTGGGTGTCAGCAACGGTTTCCGCACCGTCATCAACACCGGACCGGACGGCGGGCAGGAGGTCTACCACCTGCACATGCACGTGATGGGCGGCCCCCGGCCCTGGCTGAAGGGCTGAAGGGCTGGCGGGGCCGAGAGAGTTGGGCGCCGGCAGGGGCACTCCGGCCCGACCTGTGCGTCACCTAGAATTCGCGGTTCCTCTTCAGGAGTTACAGACATGGGTTCCTTCAGCATCTGGCACTGGCTCATCGTGCTGCTGGTCGTGGTGTTGATCTTCGGCACCAAGAAGCTCAAGAACATCGGCGCCGACCTCGGCGGCGCGGTGAAGGGTTTCAAGGACGGCGTGAAGAGCGGCGGCGACAGCGCCGACCAGGCCGCCACCCCGGCGCAGCAGGTCACGACGCAGCAGCGCAACGCCGACACCAACACGGTGGACGTCGAGGCCAAGACGAAGTCCTGATCCGGTGATCGACTTCGGCTTCGACAAGATCGCGCTGATCGGCGCGGTCGCGCTCATCGTCATCGGGCCTGAGAAGCTGCCCAAGGTGGCGCGCACGGTCGGCCACTTGTTCGGCAAGGCGCAGCGCTACGTGGCCGACGTGAAGGCCGAGGTCAACCGCTCGATCGAACTCGACGAGCTGAAGAAGATGAAGTCGCAGTTCGAGGACGCGGCACGCAACGTCGAGCAGAGCGTGAACCAGGAAGTGAATGCCGCCACGTCGGCGCTGCAGCAGCCCTGGAACGAGGCCGCCGGCGCCTACGACGGCAGCAGCATCGCGCCGCCGCACGAAGCGCTGATGACGCCGGCGCCCGCCTACCGCCACCCGAAGAAGAACTGGCGGCTGAAACGCGGTGCAACACCGCAGTGGTACAAACAGCGCCACGGCATCAAGGCCAAGGCGCAGAGCGGCGCGGCACGTGTCGCGCGTTTCCGCCCGCCGGGCGTGGGGCCGCGCTGATGAGCACGGGCGGCAAAGACCCCGAAGACGAACTGGCCGGCACCGAAGCGCCGTTTGTCTCGCACCTGGTCGAGCTGCGCGACCGGCTGATCCGGGCGCTGATCGCCGTCGGCATCGCGTTTGCCGCGCTGGCCTTCTGGCCGGGCCCGTCGGGGCTGTACGACCTGCTGGCGGCGCCGCTGGTTGCGCACCTGCCGGCCGGCGCCAAGCTGATCGCCACCAACGTCATTTCGCCGATCCTGGTGCCGCTGAAGATCACGCTGATGGCGGCCTTCATGGTGGCGCTGCCGGTGGTGCTGTACCAGGTCTGGGCCTTTGTCGCGCCCGGCCTGTATGCACACGAAAAGAAGATGGTGCTGCCGCTGGTGGTCAGCAGCACCGTGCTGTTCATCGTCGGCGTGGCCTTCTGCTATTTCCTGGTGATCCCGGGCATGTCGAAGTTCATCCAGGCCTTTGCACCCACCACCATCACCGCGGCGCCTGACATCGAGCAGTATTTCGGCTTCGTGCTGACGCTGTTCCTGGTGTTCGGCGTGGCCTTCGAGGTGCCGATTGCCGTCATCGTGCTGGCGCGCATCGGCGTCGTCAGCATCGAGCAGCTGAAGAAGGCGCGTGGTTACTTCATCGTCGCCGCCTTCATCGTCGCCGCCGTCGTGACGCCGCCCGACGTGATCTCGCAGCTGGCGCTGGCGATTCCGATGATCGTGCTCTACGAGATCGGCATCATTGCGGCGCAGCTGTTCATCAAGCACACGAAGGCGCCGGAGGCCGAGGCTTCCGCGGCCGAGGACAAGCCCGCGGCCTGAGGGCTGTCAGGCCGCGGCTTCAGCGCTGCGGCCGGCGCACGGCCTTCGGG
>JBASTF010000989.1:0-4296 GCA_049274755.1 Rubrivivax sp.
GGTCACCACCGCGACCCGGCCTTCGTGCGGTTTGGCGCGCGTCGCCCAGGGCGCGGCTGGCGCGGCGCCGCTCATGCAGGCACCCGGCGTTCGATCGCGCCCACCTTGCCGAAGGCCGGCTTGGGCACGCTGCCCCAAGTGTCGAGCGCCGACGGATGCGCTTCGAGCATGCGCGCCTCGCGCGCGCCCTTCTCGGGGAACTCCTCCATGCCGAAGCTGTACTCGACGGTCATGCCGTCGGGATCGAGGAAGTACAGGAAGATGCTGCCCGAGGGCTTGTGCCGGCCCGGCCCGAAGACGATCGGCACCTCGGCCTTGTTGAGCCGGTTCATCGCGACGCCGATGTCGTCGATGTCGCTGACCATGAAATTGATGTGGTTCAGGTGGTTGCCCTCGATCGAGCGCCCGATCGCGAATGAGTGGTGCAGCGGGTTGGGCTGGCAGCGCATGAACGCGAAGCGGCCTTCGACGAAGTCCGAAATCGCGAAGCCGAGATTCGCCGTCAGGTACGCCGCCATCTCGTCGAAGCGTTCGACCGACAGCACCACGTGGCCGAGCCGCACGATCTTGGTCAGGCTCTGGCGGAACGGCAGCGCCATCTGCAGCACGCGGGTGTAGAACTCCATCGTCAGCCCGGAGTTCGGCTCGACGAAGCGCAGGCCGTCGCCCTGGCGCAGCGCCGCGCGTTCCTCGGCATCGATTTCTTCCACAGCGAGGCCGAGGCCGGCAAGGTGCTTGCGCGCATGCTCCATCTCGGCGCGGCTCTCGAGTTCGAACGCGACCCGCTTGACGCCCGGCGCCTGGGCCGGGTACAGCACGACGTGGTGGTGGTCGCTGCCGCAGCGCAGGAAGGCTGGCCCGCCCGCCACCGGTTCGGAGGCGTCGAGACCGACGATGTCGGTGTAGAACGCAGCCGACCGGTCGAGGTCGGTCACGTTCAGCGCCACATAGCCCAGCTTGCGGTATCGGAACGGCATGCTCATGGTCGTCTCCGTCAGAGAAGGATGCTGACACGCCCCTGCGGGCGCAGCGAATCGAGGTCGAGCACGCAGCGCTTCTTTCGGATGCGCAGGCCCGCGGCCTGGCGCACCAGCGCATATTCGCTGCTGCCGATGTAGGTGTCGGTGTGGCCGCCCTTGGTGCGGTAGGTGACGAAGGCGGTGGCGACGCGGCACGTATCGGCGCCCGACTCGAGGATGCGCACGTTGCTGACGAGGTGCCGTGTCTTCGAGCGCGGGTACTCGGAGAAGGCGGTCTTCTTCAGCAGCCGTTTGACGCGCTCGCCGAGGCGGAACGCGTCGTCGGCAATGTAGAACAGGTTGCGGTCGGGCGTGGCGTCCTTGGCCAGGTCGGTCGACGGCACTTCGTAGCGCGCGTCGTCGGTGAACAGGGCCAGCCAGTCCTCGAGGCGCCAGTCGTCGAGCAGCGCGGCCTCATGGAAGAGAAAGTCTTCGATCTCGGGGCGGGTGAAGGTCTGCATGTCGGTAGCTCCTCACGCGGCGATGTTGGCGCGCGTCAGGCGCAGATTCCACTCGGTCCAGAAGGCGCGCATCTGGATCTCGTCGTCCATTGCCGGCTGCGCCTTGCCCATGCCCTTGGAGATGTCGTTCCAGCCCGCCTCGCGCACGTTCTCGTAGCCGGTCTGGCACTGCTGCAGCGCTTCGACGTCGTCGGGTGTCGCGAAGCCGCCCGGGCCGAGAAATTCGAGGAAGTTCTCGAGACGCGACTTGCGCGACCAGTCGCTTTCCTCGGTGGGTGCCAGCGCCCAGGCGTTGACGTGCAGAAAATTCGGCGCCAGCGGATAGAAGGTGCGCACCGTGACCGCCATGATGTCGTTGATGACGAGGTTCGGGAAGATCAGCAGGTTGCGGTTCTTCAAGGCGATGCGCTGCGCGCGTTCGGCGCCGAAGCGCTGCGTCAGCCCGGCGACGATCTTCTCGATGTCGGCCTTGCCCTGCTCGCCCCACGCCGGGATCCACTGCCCGACCGGGCGACCCCAGGGGGCGCTGTACTCGATCACGGCGTGCCCGTTTCCCAGGTCGCGGCCGTGGCCCACCAGCGGCACCGGCGAGAGCGAGCCGACCGTGCCTTTCAGGTAGTCGAGGTAGCTGGCATGCGTGGTCGAGGCGTGGTAGCCGTCGATGCTGTTCTCGACCAGCAGTTTCCAGTTGGCGCGCAGGCTGTATTCCTGCGTGCCGCCGACGATCGCCATGCCGACGTCGGACTGGTCGGCCACCAGGTCGATGTACTCGCGCGCGTTGCCCAGATAGGTGGGCAGATCGACGATGTCCTTGTCGAACGCGATGAAGTGGAAGCCGCGGTATTCCTCGTGGCGCGGTGCCGTCACGAGGTTCGCGCCGCCTTCGTCGTTGAAGCCCTCGCAGTACGACTCCTTGCCTGGCTGGTCCTTGAGCTTGCCGTCGTTGCCGAACACCCAGCCGTGATAGAAGCACTGGAAGTTCTTGGCCGTGCCCGAGCGGTCGCGGCACACCGTGGCGCCGCGGTGCGGGCAGGTGTTCATGAAGGCGTTGAGCTTGCCACCGGCATCGCGGTTGAAGATGACATTGCGCCCGGCCACCGTGCGCGTGACGAACTGGCCAGGTTTGGCGAGTTCAGAGGCGTGGCCGAGGTAGAGCCAGCAGCGGTTGAAGATCGCATTGCGTTCAGACTCGAACACATCGGTGTCGACGAACGAGGTGCGCGGCACCTTGAACAGCTGGCGCTCGTTGTCGACGTGCAGCTTGATAACCTTGGAGATGTCTTTCATCGGGTCTTCTCCTGTTGCCTGCAAGGCGTTGCTGCCTCGCACGGCCTGCGGTGCGAGACAAGGATTGAGGCCGCGGGGAATGCCGTCATACCCCGAGGTAGTGGTTCAGCAGCGTGTGATCGGCACGCACCTTGGCGCTCGGCCCGTGCGCCACGACCGCCCCGCGCGACATCACCGCAACTTCGTCGGCGACGTTGAACACCGTGTCCAGGTTCTGGTCGACGACGATCAGTGCCATGCCGCTGCCGCGCAGCGAGCGCAGCACCGACTGGATCTCCTCGACGATAAGCGGCGCCAGGCCTTCGGTCGGTTCGTCGAGGATCAGCAGCCGCGGGTTGGTCAGCAAGGCCCGGCCGATGGCCAGCATCTGCTGCTCACCACCCGACAGCGCATCGCCGCGGTTGCGCCGGCGTTCGCCGAGGCGCGGGAAGATCTCGAGCACGCGTTCCAGGGTCCAGCCGGCCGGGCCGTCGCGGCGCGGTCGCGCGCCCAGCGTCAGACTCTCCATCACCGTCAGCGACGGAAACACGCCGCGGTTCTCGGGCACGTAGGCCACACCCAGGCGCGCGATGTCGTGCGTGGCGCGACCGACGAGCGACACACCGTCGAACAGGACGTCACCGGCGGTCAGCGGCATCAGCCCGACGATGCTGCGCAGCGTCGTCGTCTTGCCCACGCCGTTGCGGCCGACGAGGCCGAGGAAGCTCGATGCGTCGGCGCGCAGGCTGATGCCGTGCAGCACCGGCGTGGCACCGTAGGCGGCGCGGATGTCTTTCAGCTCAAGCAAGCGTGCGCCCCTTGAAGTAGATCTTCTGCACCCGCTCGCTAGCGCGGATCTCGGCCGGTGTGCCTTGCTCGAACAAGGCGCCCTGCTCGAACACGAACACGTGATCGGTCAGCCCCTCGATCACCTTCAGGTCGTGCTCGATGATCACCAGGGTCAGCGACGCTGGCAGGCTCGCGCGCAGCATGTCGACCACATCGTGCGTCTCTTCCTCGCTCATGCCGGCGGTGGGCTCGTCGAGCAGCAACAGGCGTGGCTCGGTCGCCAGCGCCAGCGCGATCTCGAGCTGGCGCAGCTCGCCATAGGACAGGTCGGTCGCCGGCACCTGTGCCTTGGCCGCAAGGCCGACCTTGTCGACGCAGGCCGCAGCGCGTTCGTCGAAGTGGTGGTCGCGCCCACGCGGTGACCAGAAGTTGTAGGCCCGGGTCGGCTCGCGCGACTGCACTGCCATGCGCACGTTCTCGGCCACCGTGAACTCCGGAAAGATGCTGGTCTTCTGGAAGCTGCGGCCGATGCCGAGGTGACTGCGCCGCTCGGCGGGCAGCGCCGTGATGTCGACGCCGTCGAAGTGGATCGAACCCGAGGTCGCGCGCAAGGTTCCGGTCAGCAGGTTCAGCAGCGTCGTCTTGCCGGCGCCGTTCGGCCCGAGCACACCGTAGCGCTTGCCCGGCATGAGTTTCAGGTCGACGCCATTGAGGGCCAGGAAGCGCCCATAGGCCAGCGTGAGCCCGCGGGTCTCGAGCAG
>JBASTF010000990.1:0-2908 GCA_049274755.1 Rubrivivax sp.
ACAGGCGCGGCATGGGCGTCGAACCCGGCGACCGGGTCTGCGCCTACCTGCCGAACACGCCGCACACCATCGTCGCCTTCCTGGCCTGCGCCAGCATCGGCGCCGTGTGGTCGGTGTGCAGCCCCGACATGGGGCCGGTGGCGGTGCTGGACCGCTTCCGCCAGATCGCGCCCAAGGTGCTGGTTGCCGTCGACGGCCAGGTCTACGGCGGCGCTGTGCACGACCGCCGGACTGTGCTGCGCGAGGTGCTGGCCAGCCTGCCGTCGGTGCAGCACCTGGTGCTGCTGGCCGACCTGGATGTCTCGGCCCGGCCCGACGAGTTCGCCACGCCCACACGCCAGGCCCACGACTTCGTGGCACTGACCACCGGCGACGCGGTGCTGGAACCCACCTGGCTGCCGTTCGACCACCCGCTGTGGATCGTCTACTCCAGCGGCACCACCGGCCTGCCCAAGGCCATCGTGCACGGCCATGGCGGCATCGTGCTCGAGTTCCTGAAGGGCGGCCTGCACAACGACGTCGGCCCCAGCGTCGAGACCGGCGACCGTTTCCACTGGTACAGCAGCACCGGCTGGATCATGTGGAACGCGCAGCTGGCGGCGCTGCTGGGCGGCACCACGGTCTGCGTCTACGACGGCAACCCGGGTGGCAGGGCCGGCGCGCCGGACTGGGGCACGCTGTGGCGCTTCGCCGGTGCTGCACGCTGCACCTTCTTCGGCGCCGGTGCGGCGTTTTTCGCCAGCTGCCTGAAGGCCGGTGTCGAGCCGATGCAGCAGGCCGATTTGTCGGCGCTGCGTGCCATCGGCTCCACCGGTTCACCGCTGTCGGACGAGTGTTACCAGTGGATCTGGGACCATTGCCCCAAGGTCGATGGCCAGGACATCTGGCTGAACCCGATCAGCGGCGGCACCGACTTCGGCGGTGCCTTTGTCGCCGGCAACCGCGAACTGCCGGTGCTGAAGGGCGAGATGCAGTGCCGCTGCCTGGGTGCGGCGGTGGCAGCCTGGAGCGAAGACGGGCGCGCGCTGGTCGACGCCGTCGGCGAGCTGGTCTGCACGCAGCCGATGCCGTCGATGCCGCTGTACTTCTGGGGCGACGACAGCGGGCAGCGCTACCGCGAGAGCTACTTCGACATGTTCCCGGGTGGAAATGGGAAACCTGCGGTTTGGCGCCACGGCGACTGGATCCGCATCACCCCAAGGGGCGGCGCCATCATCTACGGCCGCAGCGACGCCACGATCAACCGCCATGGCATCCGCATGGGCACGGCCGAGCTCTACCGCGCCGTCGAAGCCCAGCCCGAGGTGCTGGACAGCCTGGTCGTCGACCTCGAGTACCTGGGCCGCGACAGCGACATGCCCTTGTTCGTCGTGCTGCGCGACGGCCTGGTGCTGGATGCGGCGCTGGAGCGCCGGCTGCGCGATGCCATCAAGGCCGGGCTCTCGGCGCGCCATGTGCCGAACAGCATGCACCAGGTGGCCGCCATCCCGCGCACGCTGTCGGGCAAGAAGATGGAGCTGCCGGTGAAGAAGCTGCTGCTGGGCGCCGACCCGGCCCAGGTGCTGAACCGCGATGCGATGGCCAATGCCGGCGCGATCGACTGGTTCGTCGAGTTCGCGCGCCGGCGCCAGACCTAACGCGTTGCCAGCGCGACGATGGCCTGCGCCGGGATGGCGCCGGACTGGCGCGCCGTCTCGCGGCCATGGTCCAGCTTCACCAGCGTCGGGATGCTGCGGATGCCGAAGCGTGCCGACAGCTGCGGGTTGTCGTCGCTGTTGACCTTCACCAGCAAGGCCTGGCCTTGCAGCGTGCGGCTGGCCTGCTCGAAGGCCGGCGCCATCGCGCGGCAGGGGCTGCACCACGGCGCCCAGAAGTCCACCAGCACCGGCAGCGGGCTGGCGGCCACCGCGGCGTCGAAGTCGGCATCGCCCAGTTCCACCGGCTTGCCGTTCAGCAAGGCTTCGCCGCAGCGGCCGCAGCCCGGCTGTTCGGCCAGCCGCGCGGCTGGCAGGCGGTTGGTGGCGCCGCAATGCGGGCAGGCGAGATGCAGCTTGGTGTCGGTGTCCATGGGCCCGCAGCTGGGGCCGGGCAGCGCCTTTTTCAACCGCCGTGCGCGCGCAGCCGTTCGGCCAGTGCATCCCCCACGTGCTGCATGAAGGCACGCACACGGGCCGTGCCGCGCAGGTCGGGGTGGGTCAGCATCCACACCGGCACCGAGAGTTCGGGCACCACCTCCGACACCGGTATCAATTCCGGATGCCGGCTTTCCATGAAGGTGGGCAGCACGCCGATGCCGACGCCGGTGCGCAGCATCGCCGCCACGGCGTTGAAGATGTCGACACGCACACGCACCTGGGCCTGGGCCAGCTGGGTGCGCATCCAGCGGTCGTAGACACGGCTGGTGGCGTCGCGCTCGAACGCCACCCAGGGCGCCTCCTTCAGCAGCGTCGGCAGCGGCAGCACCGTCTGCGGCAGCCCGGGTGCACCGCGCAGTGCGTAGGCGCGGCAATGGGTCATGCCGATCTGCCGGCCCACCAGGTGCTCGGCGACGCTGGCCGACAGCCGCAGTGCCACGTCGGCTTCCAGCCGCGCCCAGGTCTGCGCGCTGTCGGCGCTGCGCCGCGACAGGTCGACGAGAAAGGCGTTTTCGACGACCTCGACCTCGATGCCGGGGTAGGCCCGAGCAAAGTCGGCCAGCGGCTGCGGCAGCAGGTGCTCCATCACGACGAAGGCCGTGGTCACGCGCAGCGGGCCTGTGAGCTCGCGGTCGCGGCCCAGCACACGGCGCTCGATCTCGTCGGCCTGGTCGGCCATGCGCCGCGCCTGTTCCAGCACCACGTTGCCGGCGTCGGTGGGCGCGTAGGCGCCGCGGGCGCGGTCGAACAGGCGTGCGCCGAGCCGGGTTTCC
>JBASTF010000991.1:0-5114 GCA_049274755.1 Rubrivivax sp.
CGGCATCGCTGAGCCGCGCCATCGGCATCGTGTTGTCCAGCAGCACACCCAGCGGCGCGGCCGGGCTGCCGTCGAGGTCGATGCTGCGCACCGCGCGCGGCGCGAACAGCCGCTCCAGCGCCGGCGGCCGGCCGGCGATGTAGAGCTGGCCCAGCACGCTGAGCAATTGCTCGACGCCGCTCTTGCGCCGCACGTTGGTGGACAACGCAGTGAACTCGCGGTCGATCAGGATGTCGTTGACGAAGGCCGTCAGGTTGGCCGACGGCCCGACCTCGACGAACAGGCGCACACCATCGTCGTGCATCTTCAGCACGGTCTCGCGGAAACGCACCTTTTGCGACCACTGGGCCGCCGCCAGCTGGCGGATGGACGCCACGCTGTCGGGGAACAGGCCCACCGACGCGCAGGAATACAGCGGCACCCGCGGCCGGCCGAGCTTCACGTCCTTGTAGTACTGCAGGAAGGCCTTGCTGACGTCGGCGAAGGCCGGCGTGTGGTAACCGCGGTCGAAGGGCAGCGGCAGGCAGATGCCACCCAGCGCCGTCAGCGATTTCTGCACCTGGTTGATGCCGTCGGTCGAGCCGTACAGCACCATCTGGTTGCCGCAGTTGTCCATCGCGACGACCACGTCGCCACCGGCGGCTGCGATCTGCTCTTCCACGGTAGCCGGCGGCAGCGCGCCGACGGCCAGCAGGGCGCCGGTGGGAATCTTGCCGGCCTTCAGCAGTGCTTCGTAGACGGCGTAGTGTTTGCTGATGCAGGCCGCGCGGTCTTTCGGCGTCGTTGCCGGGTTGGCGCCGGAAGCGCCCAGCGCCGCCGACTCACCCGAGCTGTGGCCCATCATCACGTCGGCCTCGACGCCCAGCGCCACCAGCAGTTCGTGCATCGCCATGCCGCCGATGAACACCGACTCGGAGCCGACGTCCATGTCGTGCATGCGCTGCTCGAGCTGCTTGCGGCGCTCGGCCCCGATCTCCGAGGTCGGGAACACGATGTCGGTGCGCGTGTGGCCCGCCGGCAGTTCGTACAGGCCGTGCCAGAAGTCCAGCCACTGCTGCACCGCGTCGAAACACAGCGCGAGGTCGGCGAACATCGCCGGGTACTGCGAGCCTTCGCCGGGGAACAAAAACGCCAGCTTGCCGTCGACGCGCCGGCGGCTGTAGGCCACGCCGCCACGGGTGGACCATTGCCCGGTGTCGCCTTCGCGGCCGGGCTTGGGGTCGCGCAGCCGTGTCAAGGCCTGGCCCAGGCTCTTGGCCAAGCCGGCCGTGTCCTTGGCAACGATGCTGATGCGGTGTTCGGCCGCCGTGTCTTCACGCAGCAGCGCAGCCGCCACGTCGGCCAGCCGCCATTGCGGATTGCGCTGCAGCCCGGCAGCCAGGCGTTCGAGCTTGGCCATCAGCGTGTCGGCACTGTCGGCCGACACGATGCACAACTCGGCCGGCCAGCCGCTCAGCGTCTTCGGCCTGTGTGCCTGCGGCGGTGCCTGCTCGACGATGGCATGCGAGTTCGTACCACCGAAGCCGAAGGCGTTGACCGCGGCGCGCCGCGGCTCGCCGGGGCGCGCCGGCCAGGGCGCCGTCTGCGTGTTGATGTAGAACGGGGTCTGGTCAATGCCCAGTTCCGGGTTGACCTGCTCACACAAGGTCGGCGGCAGCAGCCGGTGGTGCAAGGCCAGCGAAGTCTTGATCAGGCTTGCGATGCCGGCCGCCGGGATGCAGTGACTGATCATCGACTTCACCGAGCCCAGGGCCTTGGTGCCGATGGGCGTGTCGCGTTCGCCGAACACCGAGCGCAGCGACGCGATCTCGGTCTTATCGCCCAGCGGAATGCCGGTGCCATGGGCTTCGACGAGGCCGATCGTCGCCGGGTCGACGCCGCTGGCGGCATAGGTGCGGCGGATGGCCAGCGTCTCGCCGTCGTGGCTGGGCGCCAGCAGGCCGGCGCCGCGGCCGTCGCTGGACTGGCCGACACCCCGCAGCACGGCATAGACCCGGTCGCCGTCGGCGAGTGCGTCGTCCAGCCGCTTCAGCACGACGACACCGAGGCCTTCACCGAGCAGGGTGCCGTCGCTGCCGGCCTCGAAGGGCCGCACCTTGCCGCGTGCGCTGAGTGCACCCAGCTGCGTGAAGATCGTCGTCACGTCGGCCGGCAACGAGGCGTTGACACCGCCGGCCAGCATCATGCGGCTGCGGCCGGCGCGCAGTTCGTCGATGGCCGCGCCGACGGCCAGCAGCGACGAGGAGCAGGCCGCGTCGACCAGGTAGTTCGGGCCCTTCAGGTTCAGCCGGTTCGCGATGCGCCCGGTCATCACGTTGGGCACCAGGCCGGGTGCCGTGTCCGAGTTCATCGGCGGCAGCTTTTTCGCCAGCAGCGCGCGCATCTGCGCCAGCGCGTCGGCATCGAGCTGCGGCATCGCCGCCTTCACGACCTCCATCGTCTGGTCGAGCACGATGTCGGTCTGGATCACCGTGACCTGGCCGCGGTGCAAATAGGTGCTGTGGCCGAGGATGACGCCGGTGTCGCGGTGGTCGACATCGGGCCCCAGGTAACCCGCATCGGCCAGCGCGTCGCGGGCGATGCGCAGCGCGAGGAACTGGTCGGGCTCACCGCCGTCCATCGAGTTCGGCATGATGCCGAACTCCCGCGGGTCGAAGCGGTACAAGTCCTTCAGGTAGCCGCCGAACTGCGTCTTGATCTTGCCGTTGGCGAGATAACGCCCGGCATCCCAGGCGGCCTGCGGCTCGCCGATGGCATCGACGCCGCCGATGATGTTGTTCCAGAAGGCCTGCAGGTCGGGCGCCTGCGAAAACATGCAGGCCATGCCGATGATGGCGATCGGCGTCGGCGTGGCGGCCGTTGCCGCTGGCTGCTGTTCCGTGCCGCCCTTCATGCCGCGGCGTCCTCGGCGGTGCGCGCCGTGCCGCCCAGGCGGTTCAGCGCCGCACTGGCGATGCTGTCGAGTTCTTCGATGGCCAGCACCGGTTCTCCCTGTTCGTCGAAGAAAGTCACATTGCCGCGCACCAGGGTCGGGTCGCCGCTCTCGATGCGTTCGTATTCCATGTGCAGGCGTTCGGGCAGGCTGTCGCGGTAGCGCACAACACGACCGAAACGCGCGGGCAAGGCCGATTCGTCGCGGTAGGCGCGTGCCCACAGCCAGGCCATCTGCGCCGCGGCATCCAGCAGCGCCGGGTCGAACAGCCAGCCCGGCTGGTCACTCGCGGGGCGCGACAGCCACAGCGACGGCCGCGACGGCCGCACACGCGCGCCGCTGCCAGCCGGCGACAAACCTTCGATCTGCTCGATGACCTGGAAACGCGGGCCGTGGAACAGCCACTCGCCATAGGCCTTGGCGACGCTGAGTGCCTTGTCGTCGTGGAACTGGCGTGGCGCCGGCAGCGCCGTCGGCAGCATCTGCTCCAGGCGCACGACGCAGCGGTAATGCGTCATCGCGCGGCCGTTGCCGAGGTCGCTCTGCAACTGCGCGCTGACCTCGAAACCTTCGCTGCTGCCATAAGGCGGCGGGCTCAGGAACACCTGCAGGTCACGCCCGGACATGTCCATGTCCACGCCCTTCAGCAGCTTGTGCTCCCGCACCTCCACCACCTGCCAGCCCGGCCACAGCGCGCGTGCGGCCTCGGCCATCAGTTCCAGCGCGGCGGCGGCCGGCAGCACCAGCTTGCCGTCCAGCGCGTGCTCCTGCAGGTACAGGTGGCGCGTGGGGTCCAGGCGCAGCGGCACGATGCGTTCGCCGGTGGGCCGCGATATCGGCACGGCGTGGCCCAGCAGCGGCCCCAGTTCCGGCCCTTGCGGCTGCGCGGCCTGGCGCTCGATGCGGCCTTGTTCGGCTTCACGCTGTTCCCAGGGCGCTTCGCCGCACACCACTTCCACCGGCGTGCCGGCGCGGCGCACGATCTCGTCGCGGAACAGCCGGCGGCCCAGCGACGCCGACACCAGGTAGACACCCTTCTCGGCGAACTTGGCCTCGGTGTCGGCCGTCACCATGCCGGCGCCGAACTTCGTTGCGCCCCAGGGGCCCCAGCACAGCGCGCTGACGGCCACGCTGTCGCCCCAGCGCGCCTGCAGCGACTGGCACAGGCGGTTCATCAGTTCGTTGGCGGTGGCGTAGTCGGACTGGCCGCTGTTGCCATAACGCCCGGCCACCGAGCTGAAGACCGTGAAGAACTTCAGCGTCTTGGCGTCCAGCAGCTTGGCCAGCAGCAGCAGGCCGATGATCTTGGTGTCGACGACACGCGACCAGCTGTCGCTGCGCTTGTCGGCGAGACGTTTGTCTTCGATGACGCCGGCCCCGTGCACGACGCCGTCGACACGGCCATGGCGGCGCTGCAGATCGGCCAGCAACGCGGCGATCGAAGCTTCATCGGTGACATCGACGGCGTGGTATTCGACGGCGGCGCCGGCAGCGCGGAAGTCGGCGACGTTGGCGCGCATTTCGCGCTGGTCGATCACGCCCTGCACACGGCGCTGGATCTCACCGGGTGTCAGCTTCAGCGCACCGGCGCGCACCTGGGCGACGAAGTGCTGGCGCAGGGTGTCCGCGCTGGCCAGTGCCGCACTGGCGGAGTCTTCGGCCTCGACCAGGGCGCTACGGCCGGTCAGCACCAGCGTGTTGCCGGCACGCGCCAGCTCACGCAGCACCTCGGCCGTGATGCCACGCGCGCCGCCAGTGGCCAGCACCACCAGCGGGTCCAGCGCCGCCTGGCGTGTGCTGTCGATGGCCGGCTCTTCGGCCATGGTCTTGAAGACCGTGCGCCGACCTTCGGGATAGCCCACTTCCTGGCGGCCACCGACGAGTTCGATCTCGCCCAGCAGATCGGCTGCCAGTTCGGCCGCCGTGCGCTTGGGGTCCAGGTCCACGGCCTTGACCCGCAGGTCCAGGCGCTCCTCGCGCAGGGACTTCAGCGCACCCACCGCACCCGACAGCAGGCGCAGTTCCGGCAATGCCGTGCCTTCGCGGCCGAACAGGCCGCCCAGGTCGCTGGCAGCCACAACATGCGCGCCTTCGGCCAGCACCGGGCTCAGCGCCCGCAGCAGCAGGAACAGCGATTTCTCGGTCTGTTGCAGCCCGGCGCGCCAGGCGGCTGGGCCAGCGT
>JBASTF010000992.1:0-3914 GCA_049274755.1 Rubrivivax sp.
CGCCAGCGCGGCGGGGAAGGGTGGACAGCATGGCAGGCTCCGGTGGATCGGTGAGCCTGCAGTCTCGGCAGCGGCGGTTTCAGCGCCGCTGCAGCGCCGGTTTCATTCGTTGCAGCGGCGCCGCCTCAAGTGGCCAGGGTCGGCCAGGGGCGCGACGTCGGCCGCAGTTGCTCCCAGGCCCGGGCCAGCCTCAGCACCATCAGGTCGTCATGGCGGCGGCCGGCGATCTGCAGCCCGATCGGCAGGCCGTCGGCCGTGTGGCCGCAGTCGATGGAGATCGCCGGCTGCTCGCTCATGTTGTACGGCAGCGTGAAGCTGATGTGCTCCATGGCGCGCAGCGGGTCGTTGGTCGGCATCGCCCACTCGGCGGCGAAGGCCGGCACCGGGCTCACCGGCGACAGCACGGCGTCGAAGGGCTGGCAGGCGGCGACGGCCGCGTCGCGCAGCGCCGCCATCTGGCTGTAGCCGTGGAACACCTGGGCCGCGCTGTAGCCGGCGCCAGCCGCCACCCAGTCGCGGATGAAGGGCAGCACCCGTTGCTGGCGCTCGGCCGGCAGCGCCGAGATGTCCAGGTAGGAGCGCATGCGCCAGAAGCTGTTGATGCCGTCGGCCATCTCGCGGGTGGTGAACGCGGGCAGCAGCTCGACGGTCGCGCCGGCAGCTTCGAAGGCCCGTGCCGCGGCCTGCACAGCCGCCGCGGTCTGCGGCTCCACCGGCAAGCCCCAGCCGGCGTCCATCAGCAGGCCCAGCTTCAGGCCCTGCAGGTCCAGGTCCAGCACCTGCCAGTCCAGTGCCTGGTGCGGCAGGCTCATCGCATCGCGCCAGTCGGGCTGGGCCAGCGTGGACATCATCAGCGCGGCGTCGGCCACTGTGCGTGTCATCGGGCCGGCGCAGCGGCCGGCGTAAGGCGGCTTGATCGGCACACGCCCGTTGCTGGGCTTGAAGCCGACGATGCCGCACCAGCTGGCTGGCAGGCGGATCGAGCCGCCGATGTCGGTGCCGATGTGCAGCGGGCCATAACCGGCCGCCGCCGCGGCAGCCGCGCCGGCGCTGCTGCCGCCGGGGTTCTTCGTCAGGTCCCAGGGGTTGCGCGCCAGCTGGTGAAAGCTCGACAGCCCCGACGACAACATGCCGTAGTCCGGCATCGTCGTCTTCGCGATGAACACCGTGCCGGCTTCGCGCAGCCGCGCCGCCGGCGGTGCGTCTTCGGCCGCCGGCAGCAGCGTCGTGGCCGCCGTGCCCAGCGGCAGCGGCACACCGCGCGTCGCGATGTTTTCCTTGATCGTCACCGGCACGCCGTCCAGCGCCGACAGCGGCGCACCTTGCCGGAAGCGGGCTTCGGAAGCCCGCGCCATCAGCAGCGCGGTGTCCGGGTCGAAGGCCCAGGTCGCGTGCAGCTGCGGTTCGCAGCGCTGCACATGGGCGATGACGTCTTGCGCCACCTCCACCGGCGACAGCGCGCCGCTGCGGTAGGCGGCGGCCAGCTCGACGGCGCTGAGCGCGTGCAGCGCGGCGGTGGCGCTCAAATCTTCACCGGCGGCGGCGCCCAGCTGACGGCGGCCAGGTCGTTGGCGAAGATCGGCGAGCTGTTCCACAGCCCGCGCAGGCCCTTCTTGAACACCGCCACCTGGGCCGGGTTCCAGAGGAAGACGTTGACCGCGTCCTCGGCCAGCTGGCGCTGGATGTCGCGCCACAGCCGGGCCTTTTCCTTGATGTCGCTGGTGGCCGCCAGCGTCGCAACCAAACCGCGGAACTTGGCGCTGTCGTAGCCGAAGTAGTACTTCGGGTCGGCATAGGCCGTGGCGTAGTCCAGCGGCTCGACGTGGTTGATGATGGTCAGGTCGAAGTTGCCCTTGAACGGGCCCGCCAGCCATTGCGCCCACTCGACGTTTTCGATCTTCGCGTTGATGCCCACCTTGGCCAGCATGGCCGCGACGATCTCGCCGCCCTTGCGCGCATACGGCGGCGGCGGCAGCGTCAGCGTCACGTTCAGCGGCGTCGTGACCCCGGCTTCGCGCAGCAGCGCCTTGGCCTTCTCGGGGTCGTAGGGGTACACCTTGGTCAGGTCCTGGTAACCCAGGTCGGTGGGCGCGAAGTGGCTGCCGATGGGCCGGCCCAGGCCTTCCTGCGCACCGTCGATGAAGGCCTTGCGGTCGATGGCATGGGTCAGCGCGCGCCGCACACGCACGTCGGTGAACGGCGCCTTGCGGTTGTTCACCGCCAGGATGCCCTTGCCGGCTGTGCTGCCGACTTCCACGGTGAAACGTTTGTCGGCCTGGAACTGCTTCAGCGCCGAGAAGGCGCCGAAACGCGGCATGCCGTCGATGTCGCCGGCCAGCAGCGCCGCCACCTGGGCGGCCGGGTCGTTGATGAAGCGGAAGGTCGCCTTCTCCAGCTTCACCTTGGCGGCGTCGCGGAAGGCCTCGTTTTTCACCAGCGAGATGCTGCTGCCCTTGGCCCAGGTGTCCAGCTTGTAGGGGCCGGTGCCCACGGGTTTGCTGGCGGCCGTGGCGGCCGAGTTCGGATGCAGCACGACGGCGGTGTTTTCGCCCAGGCGGAAAGGCATCGTCGCGTCGGCGTTGTTCAGCGTCAGGATCACCGTGTGTGCGTCGTGCACGGTGACGCTGGCGATGTTGTCGAACACCGCCTTCTTGGCCTTGTTCGTGCTGCCTTCGGCCTTGGCGCGGTCGAAGCTGAACTTCACGGCATGGGCGTCGAGCGCGGCGCCGTCGCTGAACTTCACGCCCTTGCGCAGCAGGAAGGTGAAGCTCTTGCCGTCGGGCGATTCGAACCACTTCTCGGCCAAGAGCGGCGTCACGGCACCGTCCATCGCGATCTTCGTCAGGCCTTCGAAGACGTTGTAGTGCACGATCTCGCCGATGGCGGCGGCCGGTGCCGTGGTCGGGTCCAGGCCCGGCGGTTCGAGGATCATGCCCAGCACCAGCGTCTTCTTGTTCGCCTGGGCGAAGGCCGAGGGCAGCGCCCCGGCCAGCGGTGCGCCCAGCAGCAGGGCGTTGACGGTGCGGCGGTCCAGACTCATGAACAGGCTCCTCGCGGGTGATGGTCAAACATTCTGCGGCATGCCCGGCACGGCGGCGAGCAGGCGGCGGGTGTACGGATGCTCGGGCGCCGTGAACAGGCGCTGCGGCGGCCCCTGCTCGACGATGCGGCCCTGCCACAGCACGATGACCTCGTCGCAGACCAGGTCGACGACGGCCAGGTCGTGGCTGATGAACAGATAGGTGACGCCGAAGCGGTCCTGCAAGTCCTGCATCAGGTTCAGCACCTGGGCCTGCACGCTGACGTCGAGTGCACTCACCGGCTCGTCGGCGACGATGAGCCTGGGCCGCGTGATCAGCGCCCGCGCGATGGCGATGCGCTGGCGCTGGCCGCCGCTGAATTCGTGCGGGTACTTGTCCAGGTCGCTGGCGCGCAGGCCCACGGCGTCCAGTGCCTCGGCCGCACGTTCACGCTGCTCGGCCCGGCTGGCACCTTGCAAGGTGGCCAGCGGCTCGGCCACCGTCTGCACGACGCTGCGCCGCGGGTCCAGCGAACCATAAGGGTCCTGGAACACCATCTGCAGCTTGTCGCGGGCGCGGCGCAGCTGCGCGGCCGGCAGCCGGTGCAGGTCCAGCCCGTCGAGCACGACGCGGCCGCTGCTCGGCGCTTCCAGCGCCATCACCAGCCGCGCCAGCGTGCTCTTGCCCGAACCCGACTCGCCGACGATGCCCAGGCTGCGCCCGGCCTGCAGGCTGAAGCTCACGCCGGCCAGCGCCTGCGCCTCGGGCGCCGGCTTCAGCAGGCTGTCACGCGGCAGGCGGTAGCGCTTGCTCAGTTGTTCGACGACCAGCAGGTCACCGGCGCTCATGCCGCGACGCCTTCGGCCACGGCCTTCAGGCAGCGCACCGCATGCG
>JBASTF010000993.1:0-2309 GCA_049274755.1 Rubrivivax sp.
GCAAGGTGTCGAGCTCGTCCTTGCGGTCGACGCCGCCGGCTTCGAAGTGGCGCCAGCGGCTGTGGTACGGGATCTGCAGGCCGGGGAAACGCTGCAGCGTCAGTGCCGCCACACGGTCGGCCACCGCCGGCAGCCTGCCGCGGTCCAGGCTGAACCAGCCCGAGCGGCCGCTGGCCACGGCCTCGGTGATGGCGCTGCAGCGCAGGCGGATCGTCGCCGGGTCGCGCAGCGCGGTGAACAGTTCACTCAAGCCCGCGCCCCTTCACCTGGGCCAGATCGTCTTCGGTCGGCACGCTGCCGTCGGTGAAATAACCGGCGGCGATCTTGGCCTCGATCTCGACCTTGGCGTCGGCCGGCACCAGTGCGTCGGGGATCTTCACACGTTCGCCGACCTCGATGCCGCTGCCGGTGATGGCGTCGTACTTGTCGTTGCTCATGCTGACCAGGCGGTGGATCTTGCGGATGCCCAGCCAGTGCAGCACGTCGGGCATCAGCTCCTGGAATCGCATGTCCTGCACGCCGGCGACACATTCGGTGCGCAGGAAATACTTGTCGGCGCTGTCGCCGCCGACCTGGCGCTTGCGGGCGTTGTAGACCAGGAACTTGGTCACTTCGCCCAGCGCGCGGCCTTCCTTGCGGCTGTAGGCGATGAGGCCGACGCCGCCCTTTTGCGCGCCCTGGATGCACTCTTCGATGGCATGCGTCAGGTAGGGCCGGCAGGTGCAGATGTCGGAACCGAACACGTCGGAGCCGTTGCACTCGTCGTGCACACGCGCTGTCAGCGTGATGGTCGGGTTCGCCAGGTCACACACGTCGCCGAAGACATACAGCGTCTGGCCGCCGATGGGCGGCAGGAAAACCTCGATGTCGCTGCGCGTGACGAGCTCGGGATACATGCCGCCGGTCTCTTCGAACAGCGCGCGCCGCAGTTCACCTTCGCTGACCTTGAAGCGCTGGGCCACGCCGGGCAGGTACCACACCGGCTCGACGGCGATCTTGGTCACCGTGGCCGAGGCGTCTTCGAGCAGGATCTTGCCGTCGATGGCCAGGCGCTGGAAGGCAATGGCCTGCTTGATCTCCGGCAGGTGGATGTGGGCCTTGGTGACGGCGATGGTCGGCCGGATGTCGTAGCCCTGGGCCAGGTAGTCGGCATACACCGTCTGCACGCTGGCGCCCCAGGGGTCGATCGACACCATCTTCTCGGGCTCGCCCCACTGCGGATGCGGGCCCACCGGATCGGTGGGCGCGGTGTTCGTCAGGTCGGCGCGGTGGCCACGCGTCAGGTTGCCGGCGGCCACCGCGAGGGCGCGGTAGACACCGTAGCTGCCGCTGTGTGTGCCGACGACGTTGCGCTGGCCGCGGTTCGTCGTCGTGCCGACGATGGGGCCACGCGCCAGCGGGTCGGGGTCGCCCCAGCGGATGGGCGGCGCGCCGGCCGGGCCCTGCCCGGGGTGCGAGGTGAGTCGGATGTGGCGGGTGGCGTTGTCGCTGGCCATGGAGAACGATCCTGGGACCCAAAGGGGCGAAGATACGCCAGAAACGGGCCGGGGCCCGCGGGCGCCTGCCGCGCCGCCTATCAAACGGCCGCGCGCGCTGCCGAGCCCAGCAGCCCGATCAGCCGCTGCGCCGCCGGCGACAGATAGCTGCTCCTGCGGTAGGTCACCGCCATCCGCCGCCGCATCGTCGTCTCCTTCAGCGGCACCTCGCGCAGCGTGGCATGGCCGGGTGTGCCGGCGCCGAGGTGGTGGCGCGAGACGAAGCTGAGCAGGCCGGTTTCGGCGATCAGCGCCGGCAGCATCAGCAGCATCGTGCTTTCCACCTGCACGCGCGGGCGCGGCAGGCGCTTGCGGTCGAAGGTGTGGTCCAGCCAGTCGCGTGTGGGCGCACCGGCGGGCTGCAGCACCCAGCGGTAACGTGTCAGGTCCTTCAGCGTGGGCTTGCCGTCGAAGATCTCGTGGCCGGCCCGGGCGGCGACGACGATGCTGTCCTCGGCCAGCAGCTGCGTCGCCAGGCCCGGCTCCTCCGGGCTTTCGGTGCCGATCACCAGGTCCAGTTCGCCGGCGCGCAGCATCGGCGCCAGCGTGCCGACCAGGGCCACGACGGTGCGCAGCGACACCTCGGGTGCTTCCTGCAGCAGCTGGCGCGCCGCCTGCGGCAGCAGGAACTGCGCGGCCGTGGGCACGATGCCGATGCGGACCTGGCCCGACAGCCCACGCCCGATGTCGCCGACCTCGCGCTGCGCGTCCTGCACGTCCAGCCGCATGCGCTGCGCCCAGCGCTGCAGCACCTTGCCGGCCGCGGTGAGGCGG
>JBASTF010000994.1:0-1631 GCA_049274755.1 Rubrivivax sp.
CATTGCGCCGCCGCCGCCGCCGCTGTCGGCGGGGTCGCCGGCGCTGCCGCCGCCAGACGTGGCGCCGGAAATCGTCAACAGCCGCGTCTTGCTGTTGCTGGCGCCAGCGCTGTCCGTTACCGTCAGCTGCACCAGCACCGTTCCCGCGGCGGTCGGATTCAGCGTCACGCTGCTGCCGCTGTTGGCGCCGACGAACGATGCCGCGCCGGTGCCGTAGCCCGGCACGACGCTCCAGGCATAGCCGACGATGCTGCGTCCGGCGATGGCCGTGCTGCCGCTGCCACTGAGCACGACTGCCTGTCCGGGGGTCGGTGTACTGGTCGACGTCGCGATGGCTCCGATGGGTGGCAGGCCGTTGGTTGGCGTCAGCGCGGCGATGGCCGCTGCCACGTTCAACATGCCGGCCCCGCAGGTACTGGTCGTGCAGTAGCACTCGATCTGTTCGATGCTGTTCGGCGCGCGGCACACCGGCACCGTGCTGCCGGCCGGCTGTGTCGGGAAAGCCGTCGCGGCGGAGGTCAGCGCCGTGCGCATCTGCGCCGGCGTCAATGACGGGTCCACAGACAGCAGCAGCGCGACTGCACCCGACACGAGCGGCGCCGAGAAGCTGGTGCCCACCGAGTAGTTGACGCCGTCGCTGTAGCCGTTGCTGCTGGGCGTGGTGCTGCCGAGGTTGATCGTCGTCAGCAGCGGGTACAGGCACAGGCCGCTGTCGTTGACGCAGTTGCCGGCCGGCGCCGAGATCGCGACCTGCGGCCCCAGGTTGGAGTAGCCGACCTTGGTGCCGACGTGGCGCAAGCCGCCGACGGCAATCGCACCCGGGCAGTTGGCCGGTGTGCCGACCGCCGTGCCGTTTTCGTTGCCGGCAGCGACGACGACGGTGACCTTGGCGGTGTTCAGGTCGGCGATGGCGTCGATGTAGGCCTGCTCGCAGACCCCGGTCGAGCCCAGGCTCATGTTGATGACCTTGGCCGGGTGCGGGTTCGTCGTCGGCACGCTGGCGATGCCGCCGGCCCAGCGCATGCCGGCGATGATGTCGCTGTCGTAGCCGCCGCATTTGCCCAGCACCCGCACCGGCAGCAGCATCACGTCGCGTGCGGTGCCGGCCATGCCGATGCCGTTGTCGGTGGCGGCGGCGATAAGGCCCGACACCTGGGTGCCGTGCCAGCTGCTATCGCCAGCGCCGCAACTCGACGACGCGGCGGTCCAGTCGCCGGGGTCGCTGGCATCGGCGTCGCGGTCGCCGGGCGTGTCGTCGGTGGACGACACGAAGTCGTAGCCCGGCAGCAGCTTGGCCACCAGGTCAGGGTGGTCGAAGCGCACGCCGGTGTCGACGACGGCCACGACGACGGACGACGAACCGGTGTTGGTGGACCAGGCCCCCAGCGCATTGATCGCCGACACCGCCGCGCCGTCCGGGGCACGCAGATACCACTGACCGACGGTGGGAGTCGTCGTCGTCAGGTTGTTCTGGAACAGCGGGTCGTTGGGGACTCCCGCCGTGGCGCGACGGCGGTGATCGACAACGGCCCATTCGACATCGGGCTGGGCCGCGAGTTGGCCCGCCAGATCGGCCGAACCGATGCCACCGGCACGCAGCGCCTGCGTGCGCGGGCCGAGCACCCGGCCAT
>JBASTF010000995.1:0-2732 GCA_049274755.1 Rubrivivax sp.
CGCCAGCGCGGCCAGCTCGCGCACGTTCTCCAGCGTGCCCAGTCGCTGGCAAGCCGCAATCAGCTGGGCCGTGCGTGCCGCGCCGAGGATGGGCGCGGCCTGGTCGGCGAACTTGCGCTCCAGCGCCGCGTCGCTCATCGGGCGCTGCAGCGAGCCGACCGCATGTTCGACGAACACATGGACGCGGCGGCCATCGTGCAGCACGGCCGTGACGTCGGCGGCCGCTTCGTCGATGGCATCGTCCACCGTGGCCACGACCTTGCGGCGCAGCGCCACCACGTCGTTGCGGGTGACCACGGCGTCGGCGAACTCGTCTTCGCCAGCGCGGCCGAAGATCAGCCCCGCGGCGCAGCCGTGGTAGACGCTGAACTTGCCCTGCAGTCCGTCGGCCGGCTCCTTCTTGCCGGTGAGTTCGAGCACCAGCGAGTGCACCTTCAGCTCGATGCGTTCCACGTCCTCGGCTTTCACGCCTTGTTCGCGCAGTTGCACGCTGGCGTCGATGCTGGGGTGGATGACGATGCCGCAGGCAAAGGGCTTGTAGGTGTTGAAGGAGATCTCGAAACGCTGGCCGAGTTCGTCGCTGACCTCGTTCCACGCACACTTGGTCGACACCACCTGCGCAAACCCACGGGGCGCTTCCAGCGCCCGCGGGCTGGCCGTGAAGCCGTGGCGGGCCAGCAGGGCCGACATCAGGCCAGCACGTGCGGCGCCGCCGGGGTGGAAGGGTTTGGTCATCGTGCCGAACTGTTCGCGCAGCCCCACCGGCTGCGACGCGGCGATGCCCAGGGCCATGGCCGTTTGCTGCACGTCCAGGCCCAGCAGCCGCGCGCAGGCGGCGGCAGCGCCCAGCGTGCCGGTGGAGCCGGTGATGTGCCAGCCGCGGTCGTAATGCTCGGGGTACATCAGGTTGCCCATGCGGCAGGAGACGTCGATGCCCAGCACCAGTGCGTCGACCAGCGCGCGGCCGCTGGCACCCAGGTGCTCGGCCAGCGCCAGCGCCGCCGACGCCACCGGGCCTGCCGGGTGGATGATGGTCTTCAGGTGTGTGTCGTCGAAGTCGAAGGTGTGTGAGCTGATGCCGTTCAGCAGCGCGGCGCTGGCCATGTCAACCTTGTCGGCGCGGCCCAGCACCGTGGCTTGTGCCGCAGGTTCGAGCATCTTCACGCCGGCCAGCGCGGCCACCATGGCTTCGTGTGTGGCGGCGCCGACGGCGCAGCCGGCCCAGTTCAGGAAGGTGCGGTGGGCTTCGTGGTCCACCGCATCGCTCCAGCCGCGCGACGGGTGTTCGGCGACGAAGCGGGCGAGGATCTGCGTGATCGGCGGGGCGTTGTGGTCGGCGCTGACCTGGGTGTTGCGTGCCATCGTGGTGCTTCTGTGGGGGTTCTCAGTCTTCGACCTGGATCTTGCGTTCCTTGGCCAGCGCACTCCAGCGCTGCACCTCGGCCTGGATGTACTTGCCGAACTGCTCGGGTGCCATCGGTGTCGGGTCCACGGCCTCGGCGGCCAGCTTCTCCTTCATGTCCGGCGCCTTCAGCACGGTATTCAGTGTTTCGTTCAGCTGCTTGACCACCGGCGCCGGAATGCCGGCTGGGCCGACGACGCCGTACCACTGCACGGCGTCGAAACCCTTGAAGCCGGCTTCGATCAGCGTCGGCACGTCTTTCACCGTGGCGCTGCGTGCGGTGCCGGTGATGGCCAGGGCCTTCACGCGCCCGGAGCGGATGTGCGGCAGCGCGGCCGCCAGGCCCGGGAACATGGCCTGCGTCTGCCCGCCCATCAGGTCGGTGAAGGCCGGCGCGATGCCGCGATAGGGCACGTGCAGCACGAAGCTGCCGGTCTGCTGCTTGAAGAGCTCCATCACCAGCTGCGTCAGCGAACCGGTGCCGGCCGAGCCGTAGCTGAGCTTGCCCGGGTTCTTCTGGAGGTGCTCGACGAAGCCCTTCAGGTCGTTCACCGGCAGCGATGCGTTGACCACCAGCACGTTGGGTGTGCCGCCGATCATGCCGATGGGGCTGAAGTCCTTCACCGCGTCGTAGGGCAGCTTGCGTGTGGCCGGGCTGGTGCCGTGTGTGGCGACATAACCCTGCATCAGCGTGTAGCCGTCGGCCGGAGCCTTCATCGTCGTCTGCGAGGCGATGACACCACCGCCGCCGCCCAGGTTCTCGACGACGAAGTTCTGGCCCAGCGCCTTGCCCCAGCGTTCGCAGACGGTGCGGCCGATGAGGTCGCTGCCACCGCCGGCAGACACCGGAACGATGTAGCGCATGGCCTTGGTGGGGAACTGCTGGGCATGGGCAAAACGCGCCGGCAGCAGCAGGGCCGGCGCGGACAGCAGCAGGGTCCGCCTCGTCGTCATCGTCGTGTCTCCGTCAGTTGTTCGTCTCATCGCCCAGGCGTTCACGCAAGCGGCCATGCGAGGCCGTCACATGGGCGGCCTGCAGCGCCTGGCAGCGCTCGGCGTCGCCGTCGACCAAGGCCGCGACGATGTGTTCATGTTCGACCAGCGAGGCCTGCATGCCGATGTCCTGCGACAGGTTCTTCAGCCGCGACAAGTGCAACTGCTGCACGACGCCGCGGTAGGTCAGGGCCAGCTGTTCGTTGTCGGCGGCCTCGACCACGGCCCAGTGAAAACTCAGGTTGCTGGCGTAATAGGCCTGCACGTCGTGTTTGCGGGCATGGCCCGTCATCTCACGCAGCAGGCTGCCGAGCTTCTTCACCAGGCCGCGCCGCGC
>JBASTF010000996.1:0-8620 GCA_049274755.1 Rubrivivax sp.
GCGGGCGGCAGCGGGTCGGTCGCGACCAGGGCCGGCGCGCCGGGAATGGGTGCACGCAGCGAGTGGCTCATGCGGCCGCGGGCGTCGAACACGGCAAAGGCGGTGCGGCCCAGCGTGGCCTGGAACCAGGCCGGCTTCAGTGCCGGAAAACCGCTGATCGAATACTCGATGCTTTGCGCCAGGTGGTTCAGCACCTGGGGCAGGGTCCAGCCGGCGTTGTCGTCGGCGTGGGTGCGGCCGGCCGGCACCAGGGCCTGCACGGCGCGCACGGCACTGGCAATGTCGTTGAACTGCATGGCCGTCGATGCTCCACAAGCAACCAGCGTGGCAGGCGCCGCCGCCAGCAGGACGAGGCTGCGGCGGCGGTCCATGCTCAGACGCGTTCCAGAATGCCGGCCGCGCCCTGGCCCATGCCCACGCACATCGTCACCATGCCGTACTTCAGCTGGCGGCGGTGCAGTGCATGCACGACGGTGGCGGCGCGGATGGCACCGGTGGCACCCAGCGGATGGCCCAGCGCAATCGCACCGCCCATCGGGTTCACACGCTCGGGGTTCAGGCCGACGGTGTTGATGACGGCCAGGGCCTGGGCGGCAAAGGCCTCGTTCAGTTCGATCCAGCCGATGTCGTCGAGGTTCAGCCCGGCGTGGCGCAGCGCGGCGGGAATCGCTTCGATGGGGCCGATGCCCATGATCTCGGGCGCCACACCCCGTGCCGCGAAGCTGACAAAACGTGCCAGCGGCTTCAGGTCGAACTGCTTGACGGCCTTCTCGCTGGCCAGGATCAGCGCACCGGCGCCGTCGCTGGTCTGGCTGCTGTTGCCGGCGGTGACGCTGCCCTTGGCGGCGAACACCGGCTTCAGCTTGGCCAGGCCTTCCAGGCTGGTGTCGGGGCGTGCACCTTCGTCGAGGTTGACCGTGCGGGTCTTCGTCGTCACCTCGCCAGTGGCCAGGTTCGGAACGCGGTCGACCACGGTCACCGGCGTCATTTCGGCCGTGAACTCGCCGGCCGCCATCGCCTGCAGCGCCTTCTGGTGCGACGCCAGCGCAAACGCGTCCTGCGCTTCGCGGCTGACCTTCCACTGCGCCGCCACCTTCTCGGCCGTCAGGCCCATGCCGTAGGCGATGCCGACGTTTTCGTCGCGGGCAAACACCTCGGGGTTGAAGCTGGGCTTGTTGCCGCCCATCGGCACCATGCTCATGCTCTCGGCGCCGCCGGCGATCATCACGTCGGCTTCGCCGATGCGGATGCGGTCGGCCGCCATCTGCAGCGCCGTCAGGCCCGAGGCGCAGAAGCGGTTGACGGTGACACCGCCCACCGAATGCGGCAGGCCGGCCAGCACCATCGCGGCACGCGCCATGTTCATGCCCTGCTCGGCTTCGGGGAAGCTGCAGCCGATGATGGCGTCTTCGATGGCCTTGGGGTCGAGGCTCGGCACCTGGGCCAGCGCACTTTGCACCGCGGCGACCAGCAGGTCGTCCGGCCTTGTGTTCCTGAAGTAGCCACGGCCGCTCTTGCCGATCGGGGTGCGCGTGGCGGCGACGATGTAGGCGTCTTGAACTTGCTTCGTCATGATGATCAGTTCCTCACCGGCTTGCCGGTCTGCAGCATGCCCATGATGCGTTCCTGGGACTTCGGGTGTTCGAGCAGCGCGCAGAAGCGCTGGCGTTCGAGTGTCATCAGGTACTCCTCGGTCACCAGCGAACCGGCATCGACATCGCCGCCGCAGACGACTTCGGCGATCAGTTTGCTGATGTGGAAGTCGTGCGCGCTGATGAAGCCGCCGTCGCGCATGTTGGCCAGCTGGCCCATGATGGTGGCGATGGCGCTGCGGCCGGCCACTGGGAACTGGGCCTTGGCCGGCGCACGGTAGCCGCTGTCGAACAGGGCCTTGGCCTGCGTGATGGCGACGTACAGCAACTCGTCCTTGTTCGGCACGATGATGTCGCCGTCGACCAGGTAACCCAGCTTTCTCGATTCCAGCGCGCTGGTGCCGACCTTGGCCATCGCGGCGTTCGTGAAGCCGTCGGTCGCGAACTTCATGATGTCGGTATTGGCGTTGCCCGCGGCCGCCATCTCGGCCGCACGGCGCGCGATGTAGGCCAGACCACCACCGCCCGGGATCAGGCCGACACCGACCTCGACCAGGCCGACATAGGTTTCCATCGCCGCGACACGGCGCGCGCTGTGCACGGCGATCTCGCAGCCGCCGCCGAGTGCGATGCCGCGCATCGCGCTGACCACCGGCACGCCGGCATAGCGCAGCCGCAGCATCATGTCCTGCAGCTTCTTCTCTTCCGGTGCAATGCCCTTGGCGCCGCTCTTCATGAACACCGGCATCAGCGCCTCGAGGTTGGCGCCGGCCGAGAACACGTCGTCCGGCGACCAGATCACCAGGCCCTTGTAGCTCTGCTCGGCCAGTTCCACGGCCTTCAGCAGGCCGTCGGTGACGGTCGGGCTGATGAGGTGCAGCTTGGCGGTGATGCTGGCGATCAGCACCTCGCCGTCGAGTGTCCAGACACGGACCTCGTCGTTCTTGAAGACCTCGGTGCCGCTCTTCAGCGGCGCGGCGGCACCGCTGCCCAGCACGTTCTCGGGGAAGTGCTGGCGGCCGTAGACGGCCAGGCTGCTGCGCGGCGCGTAGGTCTTGCGGCTGGGGCTCCACGAACCTTCGGGCGTGTGCACGCCGGTCCGGCCATCGAACACCCAGGCCGGCAGCGGCGCGCTGCTCAGGGCCTTGCCGGCTTCGATGTCGGCCTGGATCCAGCCGGCCACCTGCTGCCAGCCGGCGTCCTGCCACAGCTCGAACGGACCCTGGC
Source organism: Rubrivivax sp. (assembly GCA_049274755.1). Lineage (GTDB taxonomy): Bacteria > Pseudomonadota > Gammaproteobacteria > Burkholderiales > Burkholderiaceae_C > Rubrivivax. The sequence goes on from JBASTF010000996.1 coordinate 2,820, forward strand.
TGCTGCCGAAGCCCCAGCGCATCGCGAAGTCGACCTCGCGTGCGTTGTCGGCGATGGCCTCCAGGTGCACGGCCGCGTAGTGGAAGCTGTCGCGCAGGATGGCCCACAGGAACTGCGCCTGCGGGTTGCTGGACTCACGCAGCAGCTTCAGCCGCTCGGCAGCCGGCTTCTTCAGCATGCGCGCGACGATCTCGTCGGCCTTCTTGCCGGCCGCAACGTACTCGCCGGTCGCCGGGTCCAGGCGCAGGATGTCCTTGCCGACCTTCTTGAAGAAGCCGGCACCGGTTTTCTGGCCCAGCGCGCCTTTGTCGATCAAGCCCTTCAGCACCGCCGGCGTGGCGTAGCTGGGGAAAAACGGGTCGTCCGCCAGGTTGTCCTGCAGCGTCTTGATGACGTGCGCCATCGTGTCCAGGCCCACGACGTCCGCGGTGCGGAAGGTGCCGCTGGACGCACGGCCCAGCTTCTTGCCGGTGAGGTCGTCGACCACGTCGTAGCTGAGGCCGAACTGCTGGGCTTCGTGGATGGTGGCCAGCATGCCGGCGATGCCGACGCGGTTGGCGATGAAGTTCGGTGTGTCCTTGGCCCGCACCACACCCTTGCCGACGGCGCTGGTGACGAAGGCTTCCAGCTGGTCCAGCGCCTCGGGCTGTGTCGTCGGCGTGGCGATCAGCTCGACGAGGTACATGTACCTCGGCGGATTGAAGAAATGGATGCCGCAGAAACGCGGCTTCAGGCTCTCGGGCAGCACCTCCGAGAGCTTGGTGATCGACAGGCCCGAGGTGTTGCTGGCGACGATGGCGTGCGGCGCCACATGCGGTGCAATCTTCTGGTACAGGTCCAGCTTCCAGTCCATGCGCTCGGCGATGGCCTCGATGACCAGGTCGCACCCGGCCAGCAGGGCCAGGTGCTCTTCGTAGTTTGCCTGCTCGATGCGCGCCGCCAGTTCGGGCACGCCCAGCGGCGCCGGCTTCAGCTTCTTCAGCCCTTCGACGGCCTTGGTGACGATGCCGTTTTTCGGGCCGTCTTTCGCGGGCAGATCGAACAGCACGACCGGCACGTTGACGTTGACCAGATGGGCGGCGATCTGCGCGCCCATCACGCCGGCGCCGAGCACGGCAACCTTGCGGACCTGGAATCGATTCACGATCAAACTCTCCTTGTCACTCGACCCGTTGCCAGGTCTGATTTCTGTAGAAGGGGCCGATGAAGCCACGCACTTCCAGCGTCTTGCCGCCGTCCTTGGGTGTCAGCCGCAGCTTGTAGGTCTTGCCGTTGTTGGGGTCGAGGATGGTGCCCCCGTCCCAGTAGGGCTCGTCGGCGTTTTTCTTCACGCCTTCGATGATGGTCATGCCGACCACGGGCTTGTCCTTGCGCGCACCTTCGCACTTGTCGCACTTGGCGTCCTGCTTGCTCGGGTCGGTCAGCTTCTCGATCTTGCCGCTGAAGGCGCCGGCGTTGTCCACGATGCGCACCAGCGACCTCTCCTGCTTGGTTTCGTCGTCGATGGTCTTCCACAGCCCGGCCGGCGTGGCCTGGGCCCAGGCGGCCAGCGGGGCAACAACCAGCAGCACAGCCGTCATCTTCTTCATGCCTTGTCTCCTTGGTTCTTGGTGCTTGGTGAAGCGCCGACTTTAGGACTTTAGAAGAGCGCCTCGTCCATCGCCATCAGCGGCGCCACGCCGCTGCGCGCGGTGCGGATCAGGCCCGCGGTTTCCGGCAGCAGCTTGGCGAAGTAGAAACGCGCGGTGTGCAGCTTGGCGATGTAGAAGCTGTCGCCCGAGGCCTGCTTTTCCAGCGCGATCTTGGCCATGCGCGCCCAGAAGTAGGCAAACACCAGGTGGCCGACGACACGCAGGTAGTCCACCGCCGCGGCCCCCACTTCGTCGGCATTGCCGAAGGCCTTCATGCCGAGTTCGGTGGTCAGCTTGGTGACCTTGTCGCCCAGCTCGGCCAGCGGGTTCACGAACTCCTGCATGTTGTCGTTGACGCCTTCGTCCTCGACGAACTGGGCGATGATCTTGCCGAACTTCTTCAGCTTGGCGCCGTTGTCCGACAGGATCTTGCGGCCCAGCAGGTCCAGCGACTGGATGGTGTTCGTGCCCTCGTAGATCATGTTGATGCGCGAATCGCGCACGTACTGCTCCATGCCCCATTCGCGCACGTAACCGTGGCCGCCGTAGACCTGCATGCAGTGCGAGGTGGCGATCCAGGCGTTGTCGGTGATGAAGGCCTTGACGATGGGCGTCAGCAGGGCCACCAGGTCGGCGGCTTCCTTGCGCTCGTCCTCGTCGTCGCTGGCCAGTTCCTTGTCAATCAGCAGCGCCGTGTAGCAGGCCAGCGCACGGCCGCCTTCGGCATAGGCACGTGCGGTCAGCAGCATCTTGCGCACGTCGGGGTGCACGATGATGGTGTCGGCCGGCTTCTCGGGGTTCTTCGGGCCCGACAGGCTGCGCATCTGGATGCGGTCCTTCGCGTAGGCCACGGCGTTCTGGTAGGCCACCTCGGTGAGGCCCAGGCCCTGGTTGCCGACACCCAGGCGCGCCGCGTTCATCATCACGAACATCGCGGCCAGGCCCTTGTGCGGCTGGCCGACCAGGGTGCCGACGGCACCGTCCAGCATCAGCTGGCAGGTGGCGCTGCCGTTGATGCCCATCTTGTGTTCGATGGCGTTGCAGAAGATCGGGTTGCGCGCGCCCAGGCTGCCGTCGGGCTGCACGTGGAACTTCGACACCACGAACAGCGAGATGCCCTTGCTGCCCTGCGGTGCATCGGGCAGGCGCGCCAGCACCAGGTGCACGATGTTCTCGGTCATGTCGTGGTCGCCGGCCGAGATGAAGATCTTCTGGCCGGTGATCCTGTAGCTGCCGTCCGGCAGCGGTTCGGCCTTGGTGCGCAGCAGGCCGAGGTCGGTGCCGCAGTGCGGCTCGGTCAGGCACATCGTGCCGGTCCAGACGCCGCTGACGAGCTTGGGCAGGTAGGTCTGCTTCTGTTCGTCGGTGCCATGCGCCTTCAGGCATTCGTAGGCGCCGTGCGACAGGCCGGGGTACATGGTCCAAGCCTGGTTCGCCGAATTCATCATCTCGAAGAAACACTGGTTCACGACGATGGGCAGGCCCTGGCCGCCGTAGGCCGGGTCGCAGCTCAGCGCCGGCCAGCCGCCTTCGACGTACTTGGCATAGGCTTCCTTGTAGCCGGCCGGCGTGCGCACGCTTTGTGTGGCCTTGTCGTGTGTGCAGCCTTCTTCGTCGCCGCTGCGGTTGATCGGGAAGGTCACGTCGGCGCAGAACTTGCCGCCTTCCTCAAGCACGGCATTGATCGTGTCGGTGTCGACGTCGGCGTGTTTGGGCAGCAGCTTCAGCGCGTCGGCGGTGTTCAGCAGCTCATGCAGCACAAATTGCATGTCGCGCAGCGGCGGGGTGTAGGTGGGCATGGCGAGCTCCTGAAGCGGGAAATGGGAAACAGGGAAAACGGGAAGACGGAACGAACAGGTCAGGCCTGGGGCTGGTAATGCGCAACCACACGCTCGAAGCCGGCGCGCGCGCGGTCGAGCACACCGGGGTTGCGCAGGAAACGGGCGTCGTGGTGCAGCGCGAGGATCAGGCCGTGGATCTCAAACAGCATCTGCGTCGGGTCGGTGTCGGCCCGCAGCTGGCCTTCGGCAATGGCCAGGCGGATGGCGCGCTCCAGCGCCGAATGCCAGGCGCGGACCATCGAGGCCAGCGCATCGCGCACCGGGCCCGGGCGGTCGTCGAATTCGACGGCGCCGCTGATGTAGATGCAGCCCGAGTCCAGTTCCACCGAGACGCGGCGGATCCAGCGTTCGAACAGCGCGCGCAGCCGCGGCAGGCCGCGCGCCTCGGACATCGAGGGGAAAAACACCTCGTCCTCGAAACGGGCGTGGTACTCGCGCACCACCGAGATCTGCAGTTCCTCGCGCGAGCCGAAGTGGGCGAAAACCCCCGACTTGCTCATCTGCATCACCTCGGCCAGCGCGCCGATCGACAGCCCTTCCAGCCCCATGTGCGAGGCCAGGCCGAGGGCGGCGTCCAGAATCGCGGCACGGGTCTGCTGCCCCTTCTGCAGGGACTTGGTCGCGGCGGCGCGTGGGCTGGCGAGGGTCTGAGGCGGCAAGGTGGTGGTCCGCTGAAATCGAACGATCGTTCTATTTTGCAGACTTCACCGCACCGCGTGCAACGGCAACCGTGACTTTTTTAGGTGCTTGCAACTAATGCGCCGTCAACAGCCTGTCATCGCACGGCGATTGAGCCTGGCACGCGGATTGATTACTCTTCGGTCATGGATGTGCTGCAACTCGATGTGTCTGGCCGCCCACAAGCCTGGATCTCCCCCCGCGAGGCCGCCGTGATCTACGCCAGCGACGGTGTCGCCTGGACCCTGGGCGACGCCTTCCAGGTGCTGCGCGGCGGCATCCAGCGCGCCACAGGCATGCAGTCGCGCATCGAGGTGCACCCCATCATCGCGGTGCGCGGCGCCATCCCCTCACGCGCCTGGCGGCAGACGCCGGCGCTGTCCAACCCCAAGCTGTTTGCACGCGACCGCAACCTCTGCGCCTACTGCGGTGGCCACTTCCACTTCGACGAACTCACGCGCGAACACATCCGGCCGGTGTCGCGCGGCGGTGTCGACACCTGGATGAACTGCATCACGGCCTGCCGCGCCTGCAATGGCCACAAAGGCAACCGCCTGCCCGAAGAAGCGCACATGACGCTGCTGTACCTGCCCTACGTGCCCAGCCTGCACGAGGACATGATCCTGCGCGGCCGCCGCATCGTGGCCGACCAGATGGACTTCCTGCTGGCGTCGGTGCCGCGCAGTTCCCGGCTGCACGGCTGAGAAGCGGCAAAGGCAACAATTCTTTACGGCAGCGTGTGCAATCGACGCACGGGGGCTTGCGCGATCTGCGAACATGCGCGGCGTCAACGTGCCCGGCGGCGCCGGCGTTGCACGAAGACCTGAAGGAGAAGTTGACATGAAGCGCCTGTTCGCAGCCGTCGCGGTGGCCGCCCTGGCCGCCTGCACCACCACCAGCCCCGACGTCGTCAGCAAGAACGAAGCCCAGCGCCTGAGCACGGTGCAGGACGGCGTGGTGCTGTCCAGCCGCAACGTCGTCGTCGAAGGCCAGCAAAGCGGCATCGGCGCCACGGCGGGCGGCATTGCCGGCGGTGTGGCCGGCTCCAGCGTCGGCGGGCGCCGTGAAGGTGTGGTCGTCGGCGTCATCGGCGCCGTCGTCGGTGGTGTCGTCGGCAACGCCGTCGAACGGTTCGGCACCCGCGAAGAAGCCGTCGAACTGCTGATCCAGCTGAAAAACGGCGAACGCCGCTCCATCGTGCAGGCCCGGGCCGGCGAGCAGTTGAACCCCGGCGACTCGGTGATCCTGGTCACCACGGGCGGCAAGGTGCGGGTCAGCAAGGCGCCGGTGGTGACACCGACGACGGCAGCCCCGGTGGCGCCGACGCCGGTCGTCAAGGCACCGACGACCTGAGTTTGCAGCGCCTCAGCGCCTGGGCATCACCAGCCCGGCGCAGGGGTCGGCACGGCCGGCCACGGGGTCGGTGAGCCAGCGCCTGTCGTAAGCGCCAGGTGCTTCGTCACCCCGCTCCACCACACCCACGGCCAGCAGCTTCGCCTGCGGCTGCAGCACCGCCAGCAGCTGGGCCACGCCCCAGTCGCGCCGCACATGGCCGTTGCCGGCCAGCAGCACCACCGGGCGGCGGCCGCTGGCCGCCAGTTCCTGCATCGTCAGCGCCATTGCGGCGTCGCGGCAGCGCTGCGCCCAGCGC
>JBASTF010000997.1:0-2039 GCA_049274755.1 Rubrivivax sp.
GTGTCGGGCACCTCGATGGCCACGCCGCACATCGCCGGCGCCGCCGCCCTGCTGCGCCAGATGTACCCGGGCTGGTCGCCAGCCGCCGTCAAGTCGGCGCTGATGACGACGACGACGCCGGTGAAGCTGTCGAACGGCAACGTCGACACGAGCCGCTGGAACACCGGTTCCGGCCATGTCTTCCCGACCGGCAGCGCCATCCCCAGCCTGGTCTACGACACCGACATCAACGACTACGGCCGCTTCATCTGCGGCCAGAACCTGGCACCGCCGAGCTCGCTGGGCAAGTGCGACACGCTGGGTTCCATCAAGCCCTGGGACCTGAACCTGCCGTCGATGCAGGCCTCGAACGTCGTGATCTCGCGCACGCTGAAGCGCAAGGTCACCAACGTCAGCCCGGCCACACGCACCTATGTCGCCACACCCAATCTGCCGGGCTGGGACGTGGCCGTGACACCGCCGTCGATGACGCTGGCCCCCGGCGCCAGCGCCAGCTTCGAAGCCAAGCTGACACGCACGACGGCAACACTGGGCGCCTGGACCTTCGGCAGCCTGGCCTGGAGCGATGGTGTCGTCACCACCACCAGCGCGCTGAACGCGCAGGCCGTGTCGTTCTCGACGCCGGCCCAGGTGAGCGACGTGCGCACGGCGGGCAAGGGTTCGAAGGTGTTCACGGTGCAGTCCAGCTACACCGGCACGATGAGCATGACGGCGATCGGCCTGGTGCCGGCCGTCGTCAACACCAACACGGTGACGGCACCGGCCACGCAGTGCTACGCCTTCACGGTGCCGGCCGGCATGTCCTTCGCGCGCTTCCAGCTGTTCCAGGCCGACACCTCGGGCACCAACACCGACCTCGACATGGAGGTGTTCCGTTCGGCCAACTGCACCGGCACCAACGTCGGCACCAGCGCCGGCGGCAGCTCGGACGAAGTGGTGACGCTGGAGAACCCGACGGCCGCCACCTACTCGGTGCGTGTGACCGGCTACGCCACGCCGACCACCGGCTCGACCTACAAGCTCTCGGCCTGGATCGTCGGCCCCAGCGCCGGCACGCCGACGTTGAAGGTCGCCGGCCCGTCGTCGGTGTACGCCGGCGGCAGTTCGTCGATCGCCGCCAGCTGGGACGTTGCGCCGGGTGCCCGCTACATGGGCCTGGTGAACTTCTTCGACGGCAGCGCCGCCCAGATCGGCTCGACCAAGGTCCTGGTCGACAACCGCTGACCCCGCCCCTGCCCCCTGCCGGGGGGCCCTCTCGAAGCCCCACCCCGGTGGGGCTTCTGCATTGGCGGGCACGCCTATCATTCCGGCCACCATGACGATTCGACTTTTCGTGGGCCTGGGCAATCCGGGCCCGGACTACGAGGCCACGCGCCACAACGCCGGCTTCTGGTGGATCGACGCGCTGTCCCGGCAACTGGGCACACGCCTGGTGCCCGAACGCGCTTACCAGGCGCTGGTGGCCCGTGTGAACCGCAGCGGCGCCGACCCGGTGTGGCTGCTCGAGCCCATGACCTTCATGAACCGCTCGGGCTTCTCGGTGGCGACGCTGGCGCGTTTCTTCAAGATCGAACCGAAGCAGATCCTCGTCGTGCACGACGAACTCGACCTGCTGCCCGGCCAGGCCAAGCTGAAGTTCGGCGGCAGCGCCGCCGGCCACAACGGGCTGAAGGACATCCACAGCCAGCTCGGCACGCTGGACTTCTGGCGCCTGCGCCTGGGCATCGGCCACCCGGGCGTGAAGGCCGAGGTCGTGCACTGGGTGCTGAAAAAACCCTCGCCCGAGCACCATGAGGCCATCGGCAAGGCCACCGAGCAGTCGCTGGGCGCCGTGCCCGCGCTGATGGCCGGCGAGATGGACCATGCGCTGCAGAAGATCCATGCGCAGCCGCCACGGCCAAAACCGCCACGGCCGCCGAAAGCGCCGGCGCCCCCGGCCCCACCAGGAGACACACCATGACGACGACCACCCTGCTGTTGGCTGCGCTGCTGTCGTTGGCCGGTGCGGCCCAGGCGCAGACCGTGTGGCGCTGCGGGCC
>JBASTF010000998.1:0-2423 GCA_049274755.1 Rubrivivax sp.
CGGCATCGCCGCGGCGGCCGGCCCTGCACCCGGCGGCCCAGTAGCCCTGGAAAGCCCTGCTTTTCGCGCTTTAGCGCGCAAAGCCGCTGCCTAGACTGACCGCCATCCTCCAACACGCTCACGAAGGACGGCCCGCATGAAGCCCTACCTCGCCCTGATCCGCGCCGGCAAGTCGTCGCTGCACCCCTATGCCGTTGCGCGGCTGGCCGAGCAGAACTTCGACTACGCGCTGAGCTGGTTCGCCGACGAACATCCGGCCGACATCGGCATGGCCGATGGCGCCGCCTTTGTGCACATGCAAAAGGGCGCGAAGTGGCCCGGTCTGGAGCAGACGCTGATCCAGCACTGGGACCAGATCCAGAAGTACCGCTACATCTGGCTGCCGGACGACGACCTGCTGGCCGAGCCCGAGCAGGTGTCGCGCATGTTCACGATCTGCGACGAACTGCAGCTCGACCTGGCGCAGCCGGCGCTGACACGCGACTCGTACTTCTCGCACCTGATCTCGATGCAGCACACCGAGTTCCAGCTGCGCTTCACAAACTTCGTCGAGATCATGGCCCCGATCCTGTCGACCGACATGCTGGGCCGCGTGTTCCACACGCTGAAAGGCCAGGTCAGCGGCTACGGCCTGGACGGGCTGTGGCCGCGCTTCTCGCAGCTGGGCAAGGTGGCGATCATCGACGACACGCCGGTCAAGCACACACGCCCGGTCGGCGGCCCGAACTACCAGCACAGCAAGGACGCCGGCCTGAGCCCGGCACACGAGGACTGGCTGGTCTCGGCCGGTGCCTTCGTCGAGACCCCGGCCGACTACCACATCAACTTCGGCGGCCTGCTGCAATCGGGCGACCCGATCTGCATCGGCAGCACCGCCGACGAGGCCAATGCGCTGCTGCGCGCCGTGCTGAGCTCGAGCAACGGCCTGAAGACCAATGCGCTGGCGCTGACGCGCTACCTGGCCAACCACTACAACTACTGGTCGGGCGGCGAACACGGCGCCCGCTACCCGCGCGCCCTGGTGCGCGTGGTGCTGAACCAGGCCCTGAAACACGCCGGCATCCGCTTCCCGAAGCCGGCCGACCTGGGCAGCAACACAGCGGCCCACCTGGCCATCGACGACGGCGAAACGGCTTGACCACGATGCACCCGCACTACGACACCATCGTCTGCCTCGACGACCTGCTGCGCGCCGACTTCTGGCCGGCCAAGGAATTCATCTACGACCTGGTGCGTGTGCCGGTGTTCGCCGCCAGCGGCATCAACATCGCCAAGGGCCCACGCCGCGGCCAGCGCACCAACCTGCTGCCGGGCTTCGACGTCGACCGCTTCATCCAGCTCTGCGGCGAACGCAGCAACTGGGCCCTGGGCTACCGCGGCGTGCCGCAGGCTGCCGCCGCCTACCTGGGCCAGCACCTGCCGCCGCGGGCGCTGGTGCTGAGCTACGAGATGCCGCCCTGGCTGCAGCAAGTGCTGGACAGCCATGGCTGCGACTGGCTGGACATGCGCATCAGCCCGCTGCGTTTCGGCGCCGACCTCTACCTGGCGCTGCGCAGCAACAACCCGGCGCTGAACGCCGCGGCGCTGCAGCACGGCGTGGCCGCCACCGAGATCGCCGCCGAGGCGGCGCTGCTGGCCGCCAAGCTGCGCTACCGGCTGCGCTACGAGCCGGTGCAGGGTGCGATGGACAACCAGTGCATCTACATCGGCCAGACCGAACACGACGCCTCGCTGCTGACCGACGACGGCCGCTTCGTGCGCGCCGCGGACCATGCCGAGACCCTGCGCCGGCTGGCCGCCGCCGGCCCGCTGCACTACAAGGCCCACCCCTTCGCCAGCGACTTCGCGAAGGCCGAGATGACGGCGCTGGAAAACATCACCGGCCGCCGCGTCATCCCCTGCGACACCGACACCTACGAGCTGCTGGCGCGCGAAGACAAGATCATGCTCGTCGGCCTGTCCTCGGGCGTGCTGCAGGAAGCCGCCTGGTTCGGCCGCGAGGCCTATGCCTTGTTCCGCCCGATCTGCGAACCGCGTTTCGACGCCGCGCCCGAAGGCCCCGGCTACATCCAGGTGGCCGCACACCGCTTCATGAGCCAGCCGCTGTGGTCGGCACTGCTGGGCAGCACCGGCGAACAGCCGCCGCTGCTGCTGCCGGCGCGGCCCAACCACCTGCGTGAACTGCACAACACCTGGTGGGGCTACTCGACGGCGCTGCTGCGTCACAGCGAGTTCCAGCGCGAGGCCACGGTGCTGAGCGGCGGCACGCGCCAGGCCGAAACGCTGCGCCGCGTCGAAGCCGAGCTCGCCGCCACGCGCAGCGAGTTGGCGGCGCTGAAGGAACAGGTGAAGGCACAGACAGGCCGGTCCGCACCGGCACCGGCACCGGCACCAGCGCCGACGGTGCTGCGCACCGCAGCCGC
>JBASTF010000999.1:0-6807 GCA_049274755.1 Rubrivivax sp.
GCGCTTTCGGCGCCGGCGCCTCGGCGCCCTGGGCACGCTCGAGCTGGCGCGCAAACACGCCGGCCTCGCCACCGCCAGCCTGTGGCATGGAAGCGGCGAGCGGGTTCGGCGTCGTCGGCGGCACGGAAGCGATCGTCGGCATGGTGGGCAGGTCCTGGCGGTGGTGGAATGTGGGTTCAGTGCTGGGCCGGTTCGGCCCGGTTCGTGGCCAGCCAGCGCAGCTGCTGGGCCGTCTCGTCGGTCTGGCGCTGGTCGCGGCGTTCATCGGCGCGGCGCTGCTCGGCCTGGCGGCGTTCGATCAGCTTCTTCACCGCGGCCACCCGCATCTCGGCGCCCAGCAAGGCCTGGCGCAGCCGCTCGGTGGTGGCGTCGGCGGCGTCGGCCTGGCGCTGCTGCTGGGCCAGCGCCTCGTCCAGGCGCAGCGCAAAGCTCTGGTAGCAGTGCACGATCTCCATCGTGCCCTGGCGGCTGAACTGGCCGGTCCAGCGCTGCTGGTACTCGCCGCGGTAGGCCAGCAGCTGGCCGGCCTGCTGGCGCGCACGCTGGGCCTGCTCCTCGGCGTGGCGCAGTGCGGCCTGGGCCTGGTCGCGTTCGGCCTCGGCCTGTTCGAGCAGGGTCTTCAGCGCCGTGCTGCTCATCCGGCCGCCCCGGCGATGGCGCAGGCCTGCTTGCGTGCCAGGTCCAGCGCGGCGCGCTCGTGCATGTCCTGCTGCAGCAGCTGCACGATCTGCGGCTGCAGGCGCACGGCGGTGTCGAGCTCGGCATCGTGGCCCGGGGCATAGGCGCCGAGCTGGATCAGGTCGCGTGCCTTGTTGTACTTGGCCAGCATCTGGCGCAGCTTGCGCGCCGCGGCCACATGTTCGCGGCTGGCCACGGCCGTCATCACGCGCGAGATCGAACGTTCGACGTCGATGGCCGGGTAGTGGCCGGCTTCGGCCAGTTCCCGCGACAGCACGATGTGGCCGTCGAGAATGCCGCGCGCCGCATCGGCGATCGGGTCCTGCTGGTCGTCGCCTTCGCTGAGCACGGTGTAGAAGGCGGTGATCGAGCCGACGCCGTTGAGGCCGTTGCCCGAGCGTTCCACCAGCTGCGGCAGCTTGGCGAAGCAGCTCGGCGGATAGCCCTTGGTGGCCGGCGGTTCGCCGATGGCCAGCGCAATCTCGCGCTGCGCCATCGCGTAGCGGGTCAGCGAATCCATCAGCAGCAGCACATGTTTGCCGCGGTCGCGGAAATGTTCGGCGATGGCGGTGGCGTAGTTCGCGCCCTGCATGCGCACCAGCGGCGGCGCGTCGGCGGGCGCTGCGACGACGACGCTGCGCTGCCGGCCGTCGTCGCCGAGGATGTCCTCGATGAACTCCTTGACTTCGCGGCCGCGTTCGCCGATCAGGCCGACGACGATGACGTCGGCCTGCGTGTAGCGCGCCATCATGCCCATCAGCACCGACTTGCCGACGCCGGTGCCGGCGAACAGGCCCAGGCGCTGGCCGCGGCCGACGGTGAGCAGGGCGTTGATGCTGCGCACGCCGGTGTCCAGCGGCTGGCGCACCGGGTCGCGGTCCATCGCGTTGATCGGGCGCCGGATCATCGGCTCGGCGTGCACGTTCTCCAGCGCGCCGGCACGGTCCATCGGCTCGCCGTGCGAATCGACGACGCGGCCCAGCAGGCCGTCGCCCATCGGCAGGTGCAGGCCGCGGTCTTCGCTGCGGCGCCAGGGGTGGTTGTCGAGGCCGAACTTCGGCGGCACACGCGGCGCCGGGCGCGGCACAACACGGGCGCCGCTGGCCAGGCCATGCAGGTCGCCGGTGGGCATCAGGAAAGCACGGTCGCCGTTGAAACCCACCACCTCGGCCAGCACCGGCGGCTGGCCGGGCTGCGTGATCTCGCAGACCGAACCCACGGGCACACGCACGCCGGCGGCTTCCAGCACCAGGCCGGTCACACGCAGCAGCGTGCCCACGGCTTCCAGCGGCTGCTGCACGGTGGCGTATTCCTGCAGGTCGTGCAGGTAGCGGTCCCACTTCTGGGCGCGGCCCTGCGCCTGTGTCGCGGTGGCGGCGTTCAAGCGTCGCCTCCGATGTCGTCGGCATGCCAGTCGGTCTCGTCGCCGAAGTTGGCGGCGGCCTGGGCCCAGCGTGTGGCGATGCGGGCGTCGATGCTGCCGACGTCACTTTCCACCAGCACACCACCCCGTTCGATGGCCTTGTTGGCGAGCAGGCGCGCACCGCGCGCCTTCAGCGCTTCTTCGGCACCTTCGGCCACCAGCGGCAGGTCGGCCGGGTGCACCTGCACGGTGATGTGGCGGGCGCTGAGCAGCACGTTGTTCACGGCCTCGGTGGCCACCTGGCCGACCCGTTCCGGATGCTGCTGCAGTTCGGCGCGCAGCACCTGGCGCGCCAGCTGCACCGCGGTGCGGGCCACGCTGGCGGCGAGTTCCTGGTCCAGCCGGTCGAGCTGGGCGTCGAAGCTCTGCAGCAGCGCGCCGACCTGGCTGGTGGCCTGCTGCGCAAAACTCTGCTTGAAACCTTCCAGCGCCACCAGGCCGTCGCGGTAACCGTCCTGGTAGCCGGCCTGGCGGGCGGCGGCGATCTTCGCCTGCCATTCCTCGGCCGTGGGTTCGGCCGGCGCTGCAGGCTCGGCCTGGACCGGCGGTTCCTCGGGCGCAACACCACCGCCGAAGGTGCCGGGTCTCCAGGCGGCGAAATCGCCCAGTTCCTCGCGCGGGATGAAACGGGTGTAGGCGCTCGCCGGCTTGCTGTTCGGCGGCGGCGGCACGTTGCGGTGCTGCAGCGGGGGCTTAGACGAACTGCTCATCGCCACCACTGCTCAGTTGGATCTGGCCCTCGTCGGCCAGGCGACGCACGATCTTCAGCATTTCCTTCTGCTCGGCTTCCACTTCCGACAGACGCACCGGGCCACGCGACTCGAGGTCTTCCTTCAACGTCTCGGCGGCACGGCTGGACATGTTGCGGAAGATCTTCTCCTTCATGCCCGGCGTCGCACCCTTCAGCGCGATGATCAGCGACTCGCTCTGCACTTCCTTCATCAGCGCCTGGAAGCCCTTGTCGTCCAGCTTCTCCAGGTCGTCGAAGGTGAACATGTTGTCCATGATCTTCTGCGCCAGCTCGTTGTCGGCCTCGCGCACGAAGTCCAGCACCGAGGTCTCGGCGGCGCTGCCCAGCATGTTCAGGATCTCGGCCGCGGCCTTGACGCCGCCGAGGTTGCTCTTCTTCATGCGGTCGCCGCCGGCCAGCACCTTGCTCATCACCTCGTTCAGGTCCTTCAGTGCCGTCGGCTGGATGCCGTCCAGCGTGGCGATGCGCACCATCACCTCGTTGCGCTGGCGTTCGGTGAACTGCTTCAGCACGTCTGCGGTCTGGTCGAAGTCCAGATGCACGAGGATGGCGGCGACAATCTGCGGGTGTTCGTTGCGCAGCAGCTCGGCCACCGAGCCGGCGTCCATCCACTTCAGGCTCTCGATGCCCGAGATGTCGCTGCCGACCAGGATGCGGTCGATCAGCAACTGGGCCTTGTCGTCGCCCAGGGCCTTGCGCAGCACCGACTTCACGTACTCGTCGGTGTCGTTGACCAGCGAGTGTTCGTTGGCGGCCAGCGTGTCGAACTTGTCCAGCACCCTGTCCACACGTTCGCGCGGCACGGCCTTCATCTTGGCGATGGTCTCGCCCAGCTTCTGCACCTCCTTCGGCCCCAGGTGCTTGAAGACCTCGGCGGCTTCTTCCTCGCCCAGGGACATCAGCAGGATGGCGGCGTTCTCGACGCCTTCTTCTTCGGTGGCGGCGGGCATGGCTCAGGCCTCTCCGTTGACCCAGCCGCGCAGGATGTTCGCGACGGCAGCCGGGTTGTCCTTGGCCATCTTGCGCGCGGCCTCGAGCTTGTCGTTGGAGCGCGGGGCCTCCAGCGCGGGCAGCGCGTCGGGGCCGGGCAGGGCGGCGTCGCCCGCCACGACCTCGTCGATCTGGCCGCCGACCACGGGCGCCGGCGGCGGCGCGATGGCGGCCTTCACGGCCGGGCGCACCAGCGTGAAGACGATGACCAGGGCGACCAGGGCCAGCGCGGCCGGCGCGGCACCGGCGCGCAGCAGTTCCTGCACCCAGGGGCGTTCCCACAGCGGCAGCTCGTCCACCGGGGTCGGCACCGGGGCGCGGAACGGCGCGTTGACGACACGCACCGAGTCGCCACGGTCCTTGTTGAAGCCGATGCCTTGCTGCACCAGGGCCGTCAGCTTTTCCAGTTCCTCGGCCGACAGCGGTTCGCTGGTGGGCTTGCCCTTGGCGTCGCTGCCGTTCTTGTGGTTGACGACGACGGCAGCGTTGAGCCGGCGCACCTGGCCGGTGGCGGCGCGTGTCACGCGCACGGTCTTGTCGACTTCGTAGCGGGTCTCGTTTTCGCGCCGCATGCTGCCCGGCGTGGTGTTCGTTCCCTGGGCCGCCTGCAGGTTCTGCGCCGGGCCGTTGATCGGCGCGGTGGCCGGCACCGGGGGCTGGTTGCTGGTGGCGCCGGGAATGCCGGCCGGCGTGGCGCTGCCGGGCTGCGAGGACTCTTCGGACTTCATCGCCCGCACGGCGGCCGGGTTGTCGCCCTGGTTGGGCTTGAATTCCTCCGAGGTCTGTTCGGTCTGCGAGAAGTCGATCTCGGCGGTGACGGTGGCACGCAGGTTGTCGCGGCCGACCACCGGTTCCAGCAGCTCGATCACACGCTTCAGGTTCGTGGCCTCGATCTCGCGCACGTACTGCAGCTGCTGCTGGTCCAGCCCCTGCTGGTTGTTGCCGTCCTGGCTGGACAGCAGCGAGCCGCTGCCGTCGAGCACGCTGACGGCCTTGGCGTTCAGCTCGGGCACGCTGGACGACACCAGGTGCACAATGCCGGCGATCTGCGCACGGTCCAGCGTGCGGCCCGGGTGCAGCGTCAGCACCACCGAGGCGCTGGGTTTCTGCTGTTCGCGGAAAAAGCCGTTCTGGTTCGGCAGCGCCAGGTGCACACGCGCGCTCTGCACCGACTGCAGCGACTGGATCGTGCGTGTCAGCTCACCCTCCAGCGCACGCTGCAGGTTGATGCGTTCCTGGCCCTGGGTCTGGCCGAAGGGGGTCTTGTCCAGCAGCTCGTAGCCGTTGATCGAGCCCTTGGGCAGACCGGCGGCGCTGAGCTTCAGGCGCAGGTCGTAGACCTGGGCCGCCGGCACCATGATCGTGCCGCCGCCTTCGCTGAAGCGGTAGGGCACGTTCATCTGCGCCAGCTTCTCGACGATGGCGCCACCGTCCTTTTCCGAGACGCTGGCGAACAGCACCTTGTAGTCGCCGGTCTTCAGGCTCATCGACATCGCGACGAGCAGGCCCAGCAGCGCAAGGATGCCGATGCCGGCCATCCATTTGGTCTTGGCAGGCAAGGCGGCAACACGGCCGGCGAGGCCGGGCCTGGCGGGCACCAGCTCGGACGGGCTCTGGGCGACGATGGCAGATTCCATGGGCAGCGATTGTTCGCCGCCGATCCTGCCGCCAGTGGAGCAAGAAGCCGGGCAATGCCCGCCTTGTTCCTGCCTTCCGCGGCCATCGGACCGCCCTACAGTGCGTCATCGGCACCATGGAACTCAAACTTAAGCCCTTCGACTTCAACCAGGCGGTGGCCCGCGCCGGGCTGCGGCCCGACGGCCAACCGCTGGCCAAGGGCGTGGCGGCCAGCGACGCGGGCAACTTCCGCACCGCGATGGCCGATGCCTTGAAGGGGGTGAGCCAGAGCCAGCTGGAGGCGCGACGCCTGCAGCGCGAGGTGGCGCTGGACAGCCCGACCGTGAGCCTGGAAGAGACGATGGTGGCGATGCAGAAGTCGCAGATCGGCTTCCAGGCGGCGCTGCAGGTGCGCAACCGCCTCGTGTCCGCTTACACCGACATCATGAACATGCAGGTGTGAACTGAGGCCCCCAGGCGCGCTGGCGCTCGCTACCCCCCGGGGGGGCCGTCTGCCGACAGACCGGCAGAGCCGGTTCCGTGGCGGGAAGCTTGTTCAGCAGGCCGGGTAGCCAGGCAGTTTGGCCGCCGGCGCGCAGATGCCGGCACGGCCCAGCGCCGACACATCCACACGCAGCTGTTCGCCGCGCGACGACTGGAACAGCGCGCTCGCCGCCACGGCCTGGCCGCTGGCGTCCAGCCGCATCGGTGCGGACTGCAGCAGTTCGACGCCGGCATGGTCCTGGCTGCGCACGGTTTTCAGCTGGCAGCTGCTGCTGCCGCAGGGGCAGCCGGGACTGGTGGCCACCGACCAGCACCAGTCGGTGCCGCTGCCGGCGGTTTCGACATGCAGCGGCTGGCCGCGGCGCGCGGCTTCGAAGCGGGCTTCGGCCAGGTCGGTGGCCAGTGTCTCGGCCACGGCCTTCAGCCGTGTGCGGCTGCTGACGCCGGCAAACGAAGGCAGGGCCAGCGAGGCCACCAGGGCCAGCACAGCCAGGACTATCGTCAGTTCCAGCAGCGTGAAGCCGCGGCGTGGTGTCGTCGACATCGTCGCAGGTGTCAGCGGTTCCAGCAGCGGGTGCTGGGGCCGGTCTGGGCGAAGCCGCTGTTCACGTTGAGCAGCAGCGTCGCGCAGTCGTGGTCGGCGGCCTGGGCACCATCGGCACGGGCGATGGCGCGTGCGCGGTAGCTGTCGGGGCCGGTGAGTTCGAGTTCCAGCCGGTACAGGCCTTCGCTGCTGGTGGCGGCCACCTGCAGCACGCCGAAGTCGTTGCTGTACAGGCCATGCTGGGCGCGCAGCCGTTCCTGCGCAGCCTGCACACGGGTCAGCGCGGCGACGGCGTCGCTG
>JBASTF010001000.1:0-1813 GCA_049274755.1 Rubrivivax sp.
CCACTGCCCTCTGCGGCACGCACGCGCCAACGCTGCGCCGCTGACCGCTGCAACGCGGTCGAACGCAGTCCAGGGCATTTCGCGCCAGCTGGTTCTTCCGCGCTTCTCGTGCATCTGTGTGATGGACGGGCGCCCCCGCTTCGAACGGGCAGGCGCCGCACTGGAGTGCACATGAAACGCATGCTGATCAACGCCACGCAGCCGGAAGAACGGCGCCTGGCCATCGTCGACGGCCAGAAGCTGCTCGACTTCGAAACCGAGATCGAAGGGCGCGAGCAGCGCAAGGGCAACATCTACAAGGCCGTCATCACCCGCGTCGAGCCCAGCCTCGAAGCCTGTTTTGTCGACTACGGCGAAGAGCGCCACGGTTTCCTGCCGTTCAAGGAAGTCTCGAAGAGCTACTTCCGCGACGGCGCCGATGCGAAGAACCCGCGCATCCAGGACTGCCTGAAAGAAGGCGACAGCCTGCTCGTGCAGGTGGAAAAGGAAGAGCGCGGCAACAAGGGCGCGGCTTTGACCACCTTCGTCAGCCTGGCCGGCCGCTACCTGGTGCTGATGCCGAACAACCCGCGTGGCGGCGGCGTCTCGCGCCGCATCGAAGGCGAAGACCGCGAAGAGCTGAAGGAAAACCTCGACCAGCTCGAGTACCCCAAGGGCATGAGCCTGATCGCGCGCACCGCCGGCATCGGCCGCAGCGCCGCCGAACTGCAGTGGGACCTGAACTACATGCTGAAGCTGTGGACCGCCATCGACGGCGCGTCCAAGGCCGGCAAGGGTGCGTTCCTGATCTACCAGGAATCCAGCCTGGTCATCCGCGCCATCCGCGACTACTTCACCGCGGACATCGGCGAGATCCTGATCGACACCGACGACATCTTCGAACAGGCGGCGCAGTTCATGAACCACGTGATGCCGGAGACGGCGGGTCGCGTGAAGCGCTACAAGGACGACGCGCCGCTGTTCAGCCGCTTCCAGATCGAACACCAGATCGAAACGGCCTTCAGCCGCACCGTCAACCTGCCGGCCGGCGGCGCCATCGTCATCGACCACACGGAAGCCCTGGTGTCGGTGGACGTGAACTCGGCGCGCGCCACACGCGGCGGCGACATCGAGGAAACCGCGACCCGCACGAACCTGGAAGCCGCCGACGAGATCGCGCGCCAGATGCGGCTGCGCGACCTGGGCGGGCTGATCGTCGTCGACTTCATCGACATGGAAGACAGCAAGAACCGCCGCGAGGTCGAGCAGCGGCTGCGCGACGGCCTGCGCTACGACCGTGCCCGTGTGCAGTTCTCGTCGATCAGCAAGTTCGGCCTGCTGGAACTGAGCCGCCAGCGCCTGCGCCCGGCGCTCAGCGAAGGCAACCACATCACCTGCCCGCGCTGCAACGGCACCGGCCACATCCGCGACACCGAAAGCTCGGCGCTGCAGATCCTGCGCATGGTGCAGGAAGAGTCGATGAAGGAAAACACCGCCGCCGTGCATGTGCAGGTGCCGGTGGAAGTGACCTCGTTCCTGCTGAACGAAAAACGCACCGAGATCACGAAGATCGAACTGAAGCAGCGTGTCACCGTGCTGCTGGTGCCGAACAAGCACCTGGAGACGCCGAACTACAAGCTCGAGCGCCTGCGCCACGACGACCCGCGCCTCGAAGGCCTGCAGGCCAGCTACACGATGATCGAGGAGCCGGACGACGAGGTCGGCATCACCCGGCGCGAAAAGGCCAAGCCCAAGCAGGAACCCATCATCAAGGGTGTGCTGCCCGACCAGCCGGCACCGCCGGCACCGGCCCCCGCCCCGGCCAAGCCGGTGG
>JBASTF010001001.1:0-4327 GCA_049274755.1 Rubrivivax sp.
GGACTGGCAGCAGGCGCGTGACCTGTTCCGCCGGGAAGCGGCGCGCCAGGCCTACAACCCCGAGGTGCACTTCTGGCTGGCCCAGGCCAGCTGGCGCCTGGGCGACCTGCGCGACGCCGACCGCCACCTGGAACTGGCGCGCCAGAACAGCACCACGCCGCAGGACCACGCGCTGTACGCCGCCAAGCTGGGCTGGCTGCGCGCGCAGCGGGTGCGCGTGTTCAACTGACCAGGTAGCGCCGGGCCAACTCGACCCAGTAGCTGGCCATGCCGGGCAGGATGGCGTCGTTGAAGTCGTAGCCGGGGTCGTGCGCGATGCAGCTGTCGGCGCCGTTGCCCAGCACCAGGTAACAGCCCGGCACCTGTTCCAGCAGCAGCGCGAAGTCGTCGCTGGCGTGCTGCGGCGGCAGGTCTTCGATCAGCGCCGCCGGCCCGGCCCAGTCCAGCGCCACTTCGCGGGCAAACGCGGTGGCGCGGGCGTCGTTGATCACCGGTGGGTAGCGCCAGCGGTAGTCCACCTCGGCACGGGCGCCATGCACCGCGGCCTGGGCCTGCACGAGCTCGGTGATGCGCTCGCGCAGGAAGGCACGCACGGCGGCGCTGCGGGCCCGCACCGTCAGCCGCAGCTCGGCATGATCGGGAATGACGTTCGGTGCCTCGCCGGCGTGGAAGGCGCCGACGCTGACGACGGCAAACTCGTTGGGGTCGACCTCGCGCGCCACCAGGGTCTGCAGCACCACGACGATGTGCGAGGCCGCCAGCACCGTGTCGACGGCGCGGTGCGGCATCGCACCATGGCCGCCGCGGCCGCGCACGGTGACGATGACGGTGTCGGACGCGTTGTAGATCACACCTTCGCGCAGCCCCAGCTTGCCGGCCGGGTAGCCAGGCAGGTTGTGGAAGGCGTAGAGCACATCGCAGGGGAAACGCTCGAACAGCCCGTCCTCGACCATGCGGCCGGCGCCGCCCAGGCCTTCTTCGGCAGGCTGGAAGATCAGCTGCAGCGTGCCGTCGAAACCCCGTGTCAGCCCCAGCACACGGGCGGCGGCCAGCAGCGTGGCGGTGTGGCCGTCGTGGCCGCAGGCATGCATGCGGCCGGGCACCTGGCTGGCCCAGGGCAGGCCGGTGGTTTCGGCGATCGGCAGTGCGTCCATGTCGGCGCGCAGGCCCAGGCGGCGTTCGCCGCTGCCGCAGCGCAGCGTGCCGACGACGCCGGTGCCGGCGATGCCGGTGTGCACCTCGTAGCCCCAGGCCGCCAGCCGTTCGGCCACCAGGGCGCTGGTCTGCACTTCCTGGAAACCCAGCTCGGGCATCGTGTGCAGGCGGCGGCGCAGCGCCACCATGGCCTCGGCCTCGGCCGCGACCTCGGGCATCACCGGCAGTTGCAGGGCCGCCGTCATGCCGCCGCCCGCAGTGCGTCGAACTCGGCCGCCCAGCCCTGTTTCCAGCGTGTGCGTGTCGTGGCGTCGATCCAGGCGCCGTCCAGTCCGTTGAGCATGAAACCCCGCAACGTGTCGATGCCGAAGCCGAAGTCGCGGTGCATCTTCAGCCAGGCGCCGGTGGGCGTGACGTGGTGCAGCGTCGGGTCGTCGGTGTTGGGATGCACGTGCAGGCCCAGGCCCGGCATGCGCCGGATCGGATGGTCCAGCGCCCAGCGGTCGGCCGGCAGCGTGCGCAGATAGTAGGAATTCGTCGGCACGACGGTGAAAACGATGCCGCGTTCGGCGCAGCGCGCCGCGAAATCGGGGTTGTCGACCACCGTGTAGCCATGGTCGATGCGGTCCACCTGCAGCAGCTCGACCGCGGTGTGCACGTTGTGCCAGGGCATGCCGAACTCGCCGGCATGCGCCGTGGTCTTCAGGCCGTGGCGGCGCGCCAGTGCATAGGCTTGGGCAAACAGTTCCGGCGGCCGGTCGACTTCGCGGTAGTCGATGCCGATGCCGACCACCTCGTCGCAGCGCTGTGCCACCACCCACCGCACCATCTCCAGCGCCGCCTCGGGGCTGGCTTCGCGGTCGACGGCCGGGATCAGCCGGCCGACGATGCCGCAGGCGGCTTCGGCGTCGTGGATCGCGCGCACGATGGCCTGCAGTGCCACCGGGTAGGCCATGCCGGAGTCGCGCGCCGTGCCGGTGGGGTTCCAGAAGAACTCGGCGTAGCGCACGTTGTGCGCCGCCGCGTCTTCGAGGTACTCCAGCGTCAGGCGGTGCAGGTCGTCGGGGCGGCGCACGAGCTGGCTGTCCAGCGCCCGCAGCACACGCAGCACGCCCGCCGGCTTGTCGCCACGGGTGTAGAACGCGGCGATCTCGTCGTCGCTGATGGGCGCTCGCTCGCGGCGCACCAGCTCGGTGAAGGTCGCGCGGCGCACGCTGCCGAACAGGTGGCAATGCAGCTCCACCTTGGGCATCGCATGCAAGAACTTTTCCACGTCCCTCATCGTGGGGGATTCTAGGAGCCAGCGCCGCGCTGCCACACTCGCGCCCGATGAACACCGCCACCAAGCCGAACCCGCTGCTCGAAATCGCCGTCACCATCGTCGCGCCCAGCCTGGTGCTGATGAGCGCCAGCGGCCCGCTGGGCCCCACCGGCGCGCTGCTCGCCGCGCTGGCGCTGCCGGTGGGCTACGGCCTGTGGGACGGCTGGCGCCGGCGGCGGCTGAACTGGCTGGCCCTGGTGGGCGTGCTCAGCACGCTGCTGACCGGCGGCATCGGGCTGATGCAGCTGGACGCGCAGTGGCTGGCCGTCAAGGAAGCGGCGGTGCCGGCGCTGATGGGCCTGGTCATCGCCGCGTCGGCCTGGACCCGCCGGCCGCTGATCCACGCCCTGGTGTTCGACGCCGCGCTGCTGGACACGGCACGCATCCAGTCGCTGCTTGCGGCCCGCGGCCAAGCCTAGGTCTTCGAAACCCGGCTGCGCCGCGGCACGCTGGCCCTGGGTGCCGTGTTCCTGGCCAGTGCCGCCGCCAGCTATGCCCTGGCGCGGCATGTCGTCGCCAGCCCGGCCGGCAGCGTGGCCTTCAACGAGGAGTTGGGGCGGCTGACGCTGCTGGGCTGGCCGCTGATCACGCTGCCGACGATGCTGGCCCTGATGGGCCTGCTGTACTGGCTGGCCGACAGCGCGCGCCGGCTGACGGGCTTGCCCTACCCCGAGCTGTTCCGCGCACCCCACTAGAATTAGGGGGGTGGACACACTCAAGTCGCGCCGGCGCATGCTGCAGCTCCTGGTTGCCACCGGCCTGGGGGCTGCCGGCCAGGCCCAGGCGCTGGACAAACCCCAAGGCCCGGTGGTGCTGACCCTGAGGGGCCGCGTGCGTTCGCCGAACGACGGCACGCTGGCCAACTTCGACATGGGCATGCTGGAACGCCTGCCGCAAACCAGCTTCACGACACGCACGCCCTGGTACGCGCAGGCGCGCAAGTTCACCGGCCCGCTGCTGCGCGACGTGCTGGCCGCCGCCGGCGCCAACGGCAGCACGCTGAAAGCCGTGGCACTGAACGACTACTGGGTCGAGCTCCCGACCGAAGACGCGGCGCGGCACGACGTCATCGTTGCCCGGCTGCTCGACGACAAGCCAATGGCGGTGCGCGACAAGGGCCCGCTGTTCATGGTTTATCCCTTCGACGCGCAGCCCGAGTTGCGCAACCCCGTCTACTACAGCCGTTCGGCATGGCAGCTGCGAACGATCGAAGTGCGCTGACGAGCACGCGCCCCTCGCTGCGGCGCTGGCGCGCCACCTGGCTGGGTGTCATCGGCGTCGGCCTGGGCCTGTCGCTGCTGGCCGCGGCCCTGGTGCAGGGCCGCCAGGCCACGCTGCTGAACCAGACGGTGCAGGCCGGCGACGACTACGTGGTGCTCACGGTCTACCAGGCGGAGATGGAGTACCTGCGCCTGCTCGACCAGTGGCACCGCGCAGACAACCCCGCCGAGCCGGTGGACACGGCGGCGCTGCAACTGCGCTACGACATCTGGATCAGCCGCATCGGCCTGCTCAGCAACGCACGCACGCACCGCGTGATGTTCGGCCTGGCCGACTTCCGCGAGACGCTGGCGCAGATCGAAGCTTTTATCGCCAGCGCCGACGAGGTGCTGGGCGCGCAGCCCAAGCGCCCGCCCACGCGCGAGAACCTGCGGGCGCTGGCGCCGGCGCTGGAAGCATTGAGCGCGCCGCTGCACGGCATGTCGCTGCGTGCGTCGCACCATGTCGGCGAGCAGGTGGCGCAGCGCAACGTCGGTGTGCGCCAGCACAACCAGGTCGGCATCGGGCTGACGGTGTTCCTGTCGGCGCTGACGCTGGCCTTTGCGCTGGTGTCGCTGCGCCAGATGCGCC
>JBASTF010001002.1:0-10008 GCA_049274755.1 Rubrivivax sp.
GTCGGTGGTGGTGCGGCTTCAGCGGCCGCGCTGAGCGGCGAT
This sequence comes from Rubrivivax sp., assembly GCA_049274755.1. Classification (GTDB taxonomy): domain Bacteria; phylum Pseudomonadota; class Gammaproteobacteria; order Burkholderiales; family Burkholderiaceae_C; genus Rubrivivax. The sequence continues at coordinate 43 of JBASTF010001002.1, forward strand.
CCAGCCGGCGATGTGCGCTTCCAGCACCGCCAGCGGCACCGAGCCGGTGGCCAGCACCGCGTCGTTGAAGTCGCGCAGGTCGAAACGCGGCCCCAGCGCCTTCGCGGCGCGCTCGCGCAGTTCGCTGATCTGCATCTGCCCGATCTTGTAGGCCAGGGCCTGGCCGGGCGTGCCGATGTAGCGGTCGATCTCGTTGACGATGTCCTGGTCGGTCTTGGCCGCGTTGTCCTTGAAGTAGGCGATCGCCTGTTCGCGGCTCCAGCCCTTGGCATGCATGCCGGTGTCGACGACCAGGCGCACGGCACGCCACATCTCGTAGACCAGCTGGCCGAAGCGTTCGTAGGGGTCCTCGTACAGCCCCATGTCGTGGCCCAGCTGCTCGGCGTACAGCGCCCAGCCTTCGCCATAGGCGACGAAGTAGCCGATGCGGCGGAACATCGGTGCGTCCGGCGCTTCCAGCGCCAGCGCAAACTGCAGGTGGTGGCCTGGCACGGCTTCGTGCAGCGACAAGGCCATCATCTCCCAGCTCGGGCGCGTTTCGGGCTTGAACAGGTTGACGTAGTAGTAGCCCGGGCGCGAACCGTCGTTGGCGCCGTTCTGGTAGTAGGCCGTCGTCGTGTCGGGCGCGATGTTGTCGGGGATGGCGCGCACGCCATAGGGCAGGCGCGGCAGGCGCCGGAACACCTTCACCAGCTCGGGGTCGATGCGCTTGGCGACCACACGGTAGGCGTCCAGCAGCTCGGCGCCGGTTTTCTTGTAGAAACGCGGGTCGCTGCGCAGGAACTCGAAGAACTGCGCCAGCGTGCCCTGGAAGCCGGTCTGGGTCTTCAGCGTTTCCATCGCCGCGCGCAGACGTGCCACTTCGCGCAGGCCGGTGGCGTGGATGGCCTCGGCGTCCAGCGGCGTGGTGGTGTAGTAGCGTGCCAGGAAGTTGTAGTAGGCGCGGCCATCGGGGCCGTCGGTGGCGGCGATGCTGGTGCGTGTGCGCGGCAGGTACTCCCGTTCGAAGAAGGCGGCGAACGCACGGTAGGCCGGCACCACCTGGCTGCGGATCACCGCCTGCGCCTGCTGCTGCAGCGCCTGGCGCTCGGCGGCCGGCAGGCTGTCGGGGAACTTGAGGAAGGCGCGGTAGAAGGGGCTGGCCGTGGGCTCGGCGACGATCTGCGCCGCAATCTGCTGCGGCACACGCTGCATCAGCACACGCGGCGGCAGGTTGCCGCTGCGCAGGCCTTCGCGCATCAGCGCCGTGGTCTGCTCGATCAGCCGCGGCAGCGCCTGCATGCGCTGCAGGAAGTTGCTGTAGTCCGCGGCGCTGCTGAAGCGCAGCAGTTCGATGATGCCGTCGGCCGTCTGCGGCCCACCCTGGTGGCTGACCGGCTGCAGGTACTCGCGGAAGCGCTGGCGTTCCACCGCGTGCTGCTGCTGCCATTCGAAGGTGTCGTAGTTCAGCTGGTCGGCGGGCGACAGCGCGGCACGCGCAATGGCACGCAGGCGCTGCAGCGCCATGCGGTCGGCGGCTTCGCGGGCGGCGATGGCCGGCAGGCTGAGGTCGGGCCAGCGGTCGTCGTAGCGCGAGTCGCCGTAGTAGGTGGCGGTGTCGGGCTGCTCGCGCAGCGTGCGTTCCCACTCGTCGGCGAACAGCTGGTGCAGCGCACGCGCCGGGCCGGCGTCTTGCGCCAGGGCGGGCAGGGTGCTCATCGTCAGCAGCAGGGCAAGCAGTCGGCGCAGCATCGGTGCTGCCTCAGTCGCGCGGCAGCTGCCGCGGCGCGCCGGTGGCGTCGATGGCCACATAGGTCAACGAGGCGTCGGTGACCTTCACCATCTGCAGGTTGGCCGGGTTGCGTTCGGCGAACACCTCCACCTGTACCGTCACCGAGGTCGTGCCGATGCGCAGCACACGGGCGTAGAAGCTCAGCAGGTCGCCGATGGACACCGGCTGCTTGAAGATGAACTCCTTCACCGCCACGGTGGCGATGCGGCCCTTGGCGATGCGCGCCGGCAGCACGGCGCCGGCCAGGTCCACCTGGGCCATGATCCAGCCGCCGAAGACATCGCCATTGGCATTGGCGTCGGCCGGCATCGGCATCACGCGCAGCACCAGTTCGGCGCCATCGGGCAGGGTGGCGGGGGCCATCTTCGGCAGGTTGAGGCTGGTGGTCATCGGGGTCGGTGCAGAGCGGGTTCGGCACCGATTGTGGCGCGGCGGGCCGCGGCGACAATGACGGCGATGTCTTCGTCCCGCTCCCTGGCCTCCACCGCCGTGCCCGGCGCGCCCGGTGCCGACCGTTCCGACTGGGCCACGCTGGCCCGGCTGCTGCCCTATCTGTGGCGCTACCGCTGGCGGGTCGGCACGGCGCTGGCCTTTCTGGTGGCGGCCAAGGTGGCCAACGTCGGCGTGCCGGTGCTGCTGAAGAACCTGGTCGATGCGCTGTCGATCCAACCCGGCGACAGCGCCGCGCTGCTGGTGGTGCCGGTGGGGCTGATCGTCGCCTACGGTGCGCTGCGGCTGTCGACCAGCGTCTTCACCGAGCTGCGTGAACTGATCTTCGCCAAGGCCACCGAAGGCACGGCGCGCAGCATCAGCCTGCAGGTGTTCCGCCACCTGCACGCGCTGAGCCTGCGTTTCCACCTCGAGCGCCAGACCGGCGGCATGACACGCGACATCGAACGTGGCACCCGTGCCGTGCATTCGCTGATCTCGTACTCGCTGTACAGCATCTTCCCGACGCTGATCGAGGTGGTGCTGGTGCTGGCGCTGCTGGCCGTGAAGTTCGACGCCTGGTTTGCCTGGATCACCGCCGGCGCGCTGCTGCTCTACGTGCTGTTCACGATCACCGTCACCGAGTGGCGCACGCAGTTCCGCAAGCAGATGAACGAGATCGACTCGACGGCACACAGCCGCGCCATCGACTCGCTGCTGAACTACGAGACGGTGAAGTACTTCAACAACGAGGACTTCGAGGCCCGCCGCTACGACGAGAACCTGGAGCGGCTGCGGCGCGCGGCGCTGAAAAGCCAGAGCACGCTGTCGATGCTGAACGCCGGCCAGCAGCTGGTCATCGCCACGGCCCTGGTGCTGATGCTGTGGCGCGCCACCGTCGGCGTGGCCGAGGGCCGGTTGACGCTGGGCGACCTGGTGATGATCAACGCCTTCATGATCCAGCTCTACATCCCGCTGAACTTCCTGGGTGTGATCTACCGCGAGATCAAGCAGGCGCTGACCGACCTGGAGAAGATGTTCGGCCTGCTGGAAAAACACCGCGAGGTCGACGATGTGCCAGGCGCACCGGCGCTGCAGGTCACGGCGGGCGCGGTGCGCTTCGAGCATGTGAGCTTTGCGTATGAAGCCGGTTCCAGCACGGGTTCCCCGGGCTCGAACACGCCCCTCGGGGGCCGTGAGCGCAGCGAGCTGGGGGCGCAGGTTCGGCCCATCCTGCACGATGTGAGTTTCGAGATCCCGCCGGGCAGGACGGTGGCCGTCGTCGGCCCCTCGGGTGCCGGCAAGAGCACGCTGGCGCGGCTGCTGTACCGCTTCTACGACATCAGTGCCGGCCACATCCGGATCGACGGCCAGGAACTGCGCAGCGTCACGCAGGCCAGCCTGCGCGCGGCCATCGGCATCGTGCCGCAGGACACGGTGCTGTTCAACGACACCGTGGCCTACAACATCGCCTACGGCCGCCCCGGCGCGACACAGGACGAGGTCGAGGCGGCGGCGAAGGCGGCGCACATCCACGCTTTCATCAGCGCCACGCCGCAGGGCTACGCCACGATGGTCGGCGAACGCGGGCTGAAGCTCAGCGGCGGCGAGAAGCAGCGTGTGGCCATCGCACGCACGCTGCTGAAGAACCCACCGATCCTGATCTTCGACGAAGCCACCTCGGCACTGGACTCGGCCAACGAACGTGCCATCCAGGCCGAGCTGCGTGCAGCGGCGCAGGGCAAGACCGCCCTGGTCATCGCGCACCGGCTGAGCACGGTGGTCGACGCGCACGAGATCGTCGTGCTGGAGGCCGGGCGTGTCGTCGAACGTGGTGCCCACGCCGAACTGCTGGCCCGCAACGGCAGCTACGCCCGGATGTGGCGGCTGCAGCAGAGCGACCCGGAGGCGTAGGCGATGGAAACCAAGTGGCTGGAAGACTTCGTCAGCCTGGCCGAGACCCGCAGCTTCAGCCGTTCCGCGCAGCTGCGCCATGTCACGCAGCCCGCGTTTTCGCGGCGCATCCAGGCGCTCGAAGCCTGGACCGGCATCGACCTCGTCGACCGCAGTTCCTACCCGACGCGGCTGACGCCCGCCGGCGAAACCTTCCATGGCCAGGCGCTGGAGATCCTGGGGGCCTTGCAGGCCACGCGCAACATGATGCGCAGCCACCAGGCGGCCGGCCAGGACATGATCGAGTTCGCGGTGCCGCACACGCTGGCCTTCACGTTTTTCCCGCACTGGTGGATGGGCCTGAAGGGCGACCTGCGCCAGCGCTTCGGTGCACTGAAGAGCCGGCTCACGGCGCTGAACGTGCACGATGCCGTGCTGCGGCTGACCGAAGGCGGCTGCGACCTGCTGATCGCCTACCACCATGCCAGCCAGCCGCTGCAGCTGGCGCCCGAGCGCTACGAGATGCTCAGCCTGGGCAGCGAGACGCTGGCGCCTTATGCCAAGGCCGATGCCGAGGGCCAGCCGCTGTTCAGGCTGCCGGGTGCACCCGGCGAACGTGTGCCCTTCCTCAGCTACGCCTCGGGGGCCTACATGGCGCGGCTGGTCGAGGTCATCCTGAAGCAGACGCCGACGCCCACGGCGCTGGAGCCGATCTACGAAACCGACATGGCCGAAGGCCTGAAGGCGATGGCGCTGGAAGGCCATGGCCTGGCTTTTCTGCCGGTGAGTTCGGTGCGCAAGGAACTGAAGGCGCGGCGTCTGGTGCCGGCTGCACCATCGGGCAGCTTCGAGCTGACCATGGACGTGCGGGTCTACCGCGAACGGCCCGAATCGGCCCGCCATGCCAAGCCCGGCGTGCAGGCCTTGTGGGATTTTCTCAGCGCCGGCTGAAGCAGCCCGCCGTGTGCTGCCGCCGCGACGCCCCGTTCCCAGGGCTGCCAGCCGCCGCACACCGGGTTGTACCGATGGTGCCCGGGTGGCGGGCTTGGCTACACTGGCGCGCCGTTCGCCTGGGCACGCCTCTTGCGGGGCGTGTCCGATGGCGGCGGCCAACCGCCACTGCACCGCACCAAAAGGCCCAAGGAAACTCCATGAAGCATCTGAAGACATCCACGCTCCTCCTGGCCCTGTTGGCCGCTGCTGCCCAGGCCGACACGCTCGGCAAGATCAAGGAAACCAGCAGCGTCGCCATGGGCGTGCGTGAGTCGTCGGGTGCGCTGTCGTACACGCTGGGCGACGGCAAGTACGCGGGGTTCCACACCGAGATCTGCCAGCGTGTGCTGGGCGACATCCAGAAGAAGCTGGGGCTGGCGAAGCTGGACATCAAGTACCAGCCGGTGACGTCGCAGAACCGGATTCCGCTGGTGCAGAACGGCACGGTGGACATCGAGTGCGGGTCGACGACGAACAACGCGGCGCGGCAGAAGGACGTGTCGTTCGCGGTGACGACCTATGTCGAGGAAGTGCGCATTGCGGTGAAGGCCAGCTCGGGCATCACGGGCATTGCGCAGCTCAACGGCAAGAAGGTGGCGACGACGACCGGCACCACGTCGGTGCAGCTGCTGCGCAAGCACGAGCGGGCCACGGGTGTGAACTTCGAGGAAGTGTTCGGCAAGGACCACGCCGACAGCTTTCTGCTGATGGAGTCGGGCCGGGCGGACGCGTTTGTGATGGACGGGCAGATCCTGGCGGGCAACATTGCGAAGGCGAAGAACCCGGCGGACTTCAGGATCGTGGGTGAAGTGCTGTCGGTGGAGCCGATTGCGATCATGGTGCGCAAGGACGACCCGAACTTCAAGAAGGCAGTGGACGACAGCATCGTGGCGCTGATGAAGTCGGGCGAGATTGCGAAGCTGTACGACAAGTGGTTCATGCAGCCGATCCCGCCGTCGAACACGAAGGTGGGTCTGCCGGCCAGCGAAGCGACGAAGGCGGCCTGGGCCAGCCCGAACGACAAGCCTGTCGAGGACTACGCGAAGAAGTAAGCACAGGGCCGGAGGGCGGGCGCAGCGGGCCTGCCGGCGGCCTGGAACAAATCTGCGGAGGAGGGCCTCGTGGCTTGGGATTGGCAGGTCTTCTGCAAGGAAACGACCAGTGGTGACATCGTGCCCAGTTGCTTCGGCAAGGGCGGCGACGTCACCTATCTGAACTGGATCCTGTCCGCCTGGGGTTGGACGCTGTCGGTGGCCGTGCTGGCGCTGGTGGTGGCCCTGGTCGTCGGGGCGCTGATGGGCATTCTGCGCACCACGCCCGACAAGCGGCTGGTGTTCATCGGCAACGCCTGGACCGAGCTGTTCCGCAACATCCCGTTGCTGGTGCAGATCTTCCTCTGGTACCACGTGCTGCCATCCATCTTCACGCCGCTGCGCGCCTTGCCCAGCTTCGTGCTCGTGGTGTTTGCGCTGGGCTTCTTCACCAGTGCGCGCATCTCCGAACAGGTGAAGGCCGGCATCCAGAGCCTGCCGCGTGGCCAGCGCTACGCCGGCCTGGCGGTGGGGCTGACGCTGCCGCAGACCTACCGCTTCGTGCTGCTGCCGATGGCCTTCCGCATCGTCATCCCGCCGCTGACGAGCGAGAGCATGAACATCATCAAGAACTCGTCGGTGGCCTTTGCCGTCAGCATCGCCGAACTGACGATGTTCGCGCTGCAGGCCGGCGAAGAAACCTCGCGCAACGTCGAGATGTACCTCGCCGTCACCGCGCTGTACTTCGTCTCGGCCTTTGCGATCAACCGCATCGCGCTGGTCATCGAGAACAGGGTCCGCGTGCCCGGCATGATCGGGGGCAAGTGAGATGACCCTCGACTTCTCGTTCCTCAGCTGGACCGTTGTCTCCAGCTTCGTCCTCAAGGGCCTGGTCTTCTCGGTGCAGCTGACGCTGCTGGCGATGATCGGCGGCATCGTGCTCGGCACGCTGCTGGCGCTGATGCGGCTCTCCGGCAAACCCTGGCTGGTGATGCCGGCGGCGGCCTACGTGAACACGATGCGGTCGATCCCGCTCGTGATGGTCATCCTGTGGTTCTTCCTGCTGATCCCGCTGCTGCTGGGCAAGCCGCTGGGCGCCGAGACCTCGGCGATGGTGACCTTCACGCTGTTCGAGGCCGCGTACTACTCCGAGATCATGCGTGCCGGCATCCAGAGCGTGCCCAAGGGCCAGGTGCATGCGGGTTATGCGGTGGGCATGAACTACGCGCAGACGATGCAGCTCATCGTGCTGCCGCAGGCCTTCCGCAACATGCTGCCGGTGCTGCTGACGCAGACCATCATCCTGTTCCAGGACACCAGCCTGGTCTACGCCATCGGTGCCTACGACCTGCTGAAGGGCTTCGAGATCGCCGGCAAGAACTTCAACCGCCCGGTCGAGACCTACCTCGTCGCCGCCGTCGTCTACTTCGTGATCTGCTTCAGCCTGTCGATGCTCGTGCGCCGGCTGCAGGCCAAGATCGCCATCATCCGCTAGGGTGCCTCCGATGATCGACATCAAGAACGTCTCCAAGTGGTATGGCAGCTTCCAGGTGCTGACCGACTGCACGACGCGCATCAGCAAGGGCGAGGTTGTCGTCGTCTGCGGCCCGTCGGGCAGCGGCAAGAGCACGCTGATCAAGACCGTCAACGCGCTGGAGCCCTTCCAGAAGGGCGACATCGTCGTCGACGGTGTCAGCATCGCCGACCCCAAGACCAACCTGCCCAAGCTGCGCAGCCGCGTCGGCATGGTGTTCCAGCACTTCGAGCTGTTCCCGCACCTGAGCGTCACCGAGAACCTGACGCTGGCCCAGATCAAGGTGCTGGGCCGCAGTGCCGACGAGGCCAAGACCCGCGGGCTGAAGATGCTGGACCGTGTGGGCCTGATGGCGCACAAGGACAAGTTCCCGGGCCAGCTCTCCGGTGGCCAGCAGCAGCGTGTGGCCATCGCCCGTGCGCTGAGCATGGACCCCATCGTGATGCTGTTCGACGAGCCGACCTCGGCGCTGGACCCCGAGATGGTCGGCGAGGTGCTGGACGTGATGGTGCAGCTGGCCCACGAAGGCATGACGATGATGTGCGTCACGCACGAGATGGGCTTCGCGAAGAAGGTCAGCCACCGCGTCATCTTCATGGACGCCGGCAAGATCGTCGAGGACTGCAAGAAGGACGACTTCTTCGGCAACCCCGAGGCCCGCAGCCCACGCGCCAAGGACTTCCTCTCGAAGATCCTGCAGCACTGATCGCCCCGGGGCGAGGTGCCAGAATCGCCGCCATGAGCGATTCCCTGACCCTGGCCCGCCCCGACGACTGGCACTTGCACCTGCGCGACGGCGCGGCGCTGGCCGCGGTGCTGCCGCACACGGCGCAGCAGTTCGGCCGCGCCATCGTGATGCCCAACCTGAAGCCGCCGGTCACCACGGCGGCCCAGGCCCTGGCCTACCGCGAGCGCATTCTGGCGGCCCTGCCCAAGCACGGTCCAGGCAGCGACTTCGAGCCGCTGATGACGCTGTACCTGACGGACAACACGCCGGCCGACGAGATCCGCCGTGCGAAGGACGCCGGGGTTGTTGCGCTGAAGCTGTACCCGGCCGGCGCCACGACCAACAGCGACGCCGGTGTCACCGACGTCCGCAAGACCTACGCCACGCTGGAGGCGATGCAGCGCGAAGGCCTGCTGCTGCTGGTGCACGGCGAGGTGACCGACGGCGACATCGACCTGTTCGACCGCGAGGCCGTGTTCATCGACCGTGTGATGCTGCCGCTGCGCCGCGACTTCCCGGAACTGAAGGTGGTGTTCGAACACATCACGACGCAAGAAGCCGCCGACTACGTGGCCGGCAGCGGCCGCCACACCGCGGCCACGCTGACGGCCCACCACCTGCTCTACAACCGCAACGCGCTGTTCATCGGCGGCATGCGCCCGCACTACTACTGCCTGCCGGTGCTGAAGCGCGAAACCCACCGCCGTGCGCTGCTGGCTGCCGCCACCTCGGGCAGCGCCAAGTTTTTCCTCGGCACCGACAGCGCGCCGCATGCCGCGGCGCTGAAGGAGCAGTCGGTCTGCGGCGCCGGCTGCTTCACCGCACCGCTGGCGCTGGAGATGTACGCCGAGGCATTCGAGTCGGCCGGTGCGCTGGACAAGCTCGAAGCCTTCGCCAGCTTCAACGGTGCCGACTTCTACGGCCTGCCACGCAACACCGGCACGGTGACGCTGAAGCGCACACCCTGGACCGTGCCCGAGACGCTGCCTTTTGGAGAAGCGACGATCAAACCCTTGCGCGGCGGCGAAACGCTGCAGTGGAAGCTGCAATGAGCCCGCAGGCTCTGCCGAGGGCGAATTCCCGCTTGGCGGGACCGGCCGTAGGCCTTAGGGTGCACAAATGAGCGATGACCGCGTGATGCTGCTGATCGACGCCGACAACGTCAGCGTCGACGTGATGGAACAGGCGCTGAAACGGCTGCTGGAACAGCATGGCGCCGTGCATGTGCGCCGCGCCTATTGCACGGCCGAAAGCGCAGTGAAACACCAGGCGGTGTTCAAACGCCTGGGCATCAAGCCCATGGTCAACCTGGCGGCCGGCAAGAACAGCACCGACATCGCGCTGGCCGTCGACGCCATCGACCTGGTGCTGGCCGAGCGGCCCGATGTCGTCGCCATCGCGTCGTCGGACAGCGACTTCGCGCCGCTGGTCAGCCGGCTGCGTGAAAAAGGCTGCCAGGTGCGCGGTTTCGGCCAGCAGGGCAAAACCGGCGGCGAGACGCAGGAACTGTACGACGACTACGAGGTGCTGGCCCACCATGCCGCCGCGCCGGCGGCGCCGGCGCCCAAGCCGGCGCGGAAGGTCGCTG
>JBASTF010001003.1:0-6117 GCA_049274755.1 Rubrivivax sp.
CGCTGTGGGACAGCCGCGGCCCAAGCGATGGCGACAACGCCAGCACGGCACTGGCCGCTGCGCTGCAGCCGCCGCTGGCGGCGGTGCTGAAGGCGGCACTGCAGGCCCACAATCCGGCGCCATGAGAATCCTCATCCTCGGCGCCGGGCGCGTCGGCGAAAGTGTGGCCGAGAGCCTGGTCTCGGAGCGCAACGACATCACCGTCATCGACACCGACCCGGCACGCCTGGCGGCGCTGCAGGAGCGGCTGGACCTGCGTGGTGTGGTCGGCAACGGCATCCAGCCCTCGGTGCTGGAAGAAGCCGGCATCGCCGACGCCGACATGCTGATCAGCTGCGCGCCGCAGGACGAGACCAACCTCGTGGCCTGCAAGGTGGCGCACGACCGCTTCAACGTGCCGACGACGATTGCACGCATCCGCAGCCCCGAGTTCCAGAACGGCTCGCCGCTGCTGGACAAGACGGGTTTTGCGGTGGACCAGGTGATCTGCCCCGAAGAAAGCGTGACCAGCACGGTGCGCCAGCTGATCGCCCACCCCGAGGCGCTGCAGGTGCTGCACTTTGCACGTGGCCTGGTCAGCCTGATCGCGGTGCGCGCCGCGGCCGGCGGGCCGCTGGTGCAGCACAGCCTGGCCGAGATTCCGCAGCTGGTGCCCGGTGTGCAGATGCGCATCGTCGCCATCTACCGGCTCGACAAGGCGCTGACGGCGCTGGACGGCAGCACCCGCATCGAAGCCGGCGACGAGGTGTTTGTGCTGGCCGCCACGGCCCACATCCGCACCGTGCTCGGTGCGCTGCACCCGCACGACAGGCCGGTGAAACGCGTGATGATGGCCGGCGGCGGCAAGGTCGGGCTGCGGCTGGCGCGGCAGCTGATGGCCGACCACGAGCTGAAGATCATCGAGGCCCATGCCGCGCGCTGCGAATACCTGGCAACGCAGCTGCCCGACCGCGTGCTGGTGCTGAACGGCGACTCCACCGACGAAGAGCTGATGGAGGACGAAAACGTCGCCGACATGGACCTGTTCCTGGCGCTGACCAGCGACGACGAGGACAACATCATGTCCTGCCTGCTGGCCAAGCGCCTGGGCGCGCGGCGGGTGCTGGCGCTGATCAACCGCCGTGCTTATGCCGACCTGGTGCAGGGCACGCAGATCGACATCGCGATCTCGCCGGCCCAGGCCGTCATCGGCGAACTGCTGGCCTACGTGCGGCGCGGCGACGTCGAGGCCGTGCACAGCCTGCGCCGCGGTGCTGCCGAAGCGCTGGAGGCCATCGTGCGCGGCGACCGCAAGACCTGCCGCATGGCCGGCCGCCGCATCGACGAGATGGGCCTGCCGGCCGGCGCCCAGGTGGGCGCCATCGTGCGTGGGCTGCACCATGCCGACGGCAGCGAAGCGGGGCCGGAGGCCGAGCCCGAGGTCATCATGGCCCACCACGACACCGTGGTGCAGCCGCTGGACCATGTGATCGTCTTCGTGCCGCGCAAACGCATGGTGCGCGAGGTCGAGAAGCTGTTCCAGGTCAGCGCGACCTTCTTCTGAACGCCAGATGAACGCCCTGGCAGTGGTCGCCCTGGTCGGGCGCATGGTCGTGATCTTCGCGCTGCTGCTGCTGGTGCCGCTGCTGTTTGCGCTGGTGGGCGGCGACGCGGCGCAGCAGGCCTTCATCGACGCCACCTTGCTGACGCTGGCCGCCGGCGTCGTGATGAGTGTGCTGACCCTGCGTTTCCGCCGCGAGCTGCAGCCCCGCGACGGTTTCCTGCTGGTCGGCCTCACCTGGGTCGTGCTGCCGGCCTTCGGCGCGCTGCCGCTGGTGCTGGCGGTGCCGGGGCTCAGCGTCACCGACGCGTACTTCGAAGCCATGTCGGCCTTCACCGCCACCGGCGCCACGGCGATGAGCGGGCTGGACAGTCTGCCGCTGTCGGTCAACGTCTGGCGCTGTTTCATGACCTTCATCGGCGGCCTGGGCATCATCGTGCTGGCGGTGGCCATCCTGCCGCTGCTGGGGGTCGGCGGCAGCCAGCTGTTCAAGGCCGAAACCGCCGGTCCGCTGAAGGACCAGAAGCTGACGCCGCGCATCGCCGACACCGCACGTGCGCTGTGGGTGGCGTATTTCATCCTCGCCGTCAGCTGCTTCTTCGCCTACCGGCTGGCCGGCATGTCCTGGGCCGATGCCTTCATGCACATGTGCTCGACGGTCAGCCTGGGCGGCTTTTCGTCGCACGACCTGAGCTTCGGCTACTGGAACTCGGCGGCCATCGAAACCGTGGCCGTGGTCTTCATGCTGCTGTCGGGCGTGAACCTGGTGCTGTACTTCGTGGCCTGGCGTTCACGGTCGCTGGGGCCGCTGTGGCGCAACCCCGAGGTGCAGGCCTATGTCGTGGTGCTGGCCGGCAGTTCGCTGCTGATCTCGGTCTACCTGGTGGCCAACGGCGGCTACGACAGTTATGCGCTGGCGCTGCGGCACACGGTGTTCCACGTCGTCTCGGTGGCGACGACGGCCGGCTTCGCGACCCACGACTACGCGCAGTGGCCGGTGTTTGCGCCGCTGCTGATGATTCTGCTGGGCTGTTTCGCCACCGGCGCCGGCAGCACCGGCGGCGGCATCAAGATGGTCCGCATGCTGCTGCTGCTGAAGCAGGCGCGGCGTGAGCTGGTGCGCATCCTGCACCCGGCCGTCGTGAACCCGGTGGTGCTGGGCGGCCGGCCGGTCAGCGACCGCGTGATCCAGAGTGTCATCGCCTACATGATGATCTACGGCATGACCCTGGTGACGCTGACCATGGTGCTGCTGTTCAGCGGCGTCGACGTCGTCACCGCGTTCACCGCCGTCATCGCCTGCGTCAACAACATCGGGCCGGGGCTGGGCGAGGTCGGCCCGGCGGTGAACTACAGCGCGCTGGGCGACTTCCAGACCTGGGTCTGCACCTTCGCGATGCTGCTGGGCCGGCTGGAACTGCTCAGCGTGCTGGTGCTGTTCACACCCGGCTTCTGGCGCAAGTAGGGCCCGGACTCAGTCGCGCCAGCTGCGGTCTGTGCGATCGACGAGGCGCAGCATCGCGTCGAAGTTCTCGCGGCCGAAGTCGGGGTCGGTGTTGACCTTGGCGGCGTCGGCCTGGCAGCGGCGCTGGATGTCTTCGGGGATGGGAATCGCCGGCCCCAGCGCGGCACCGGCCACCTGGATGTCGCAGGCCCGCTGCAGGATGAAGAGCGTGTAGAACGTGGACGCCAGCGTGCGGCCCCAGGCCAGCAGGCCGTGGTTGCGCAGGATGACGGCGGGTTTGTCGCCGATGTTGCGCACCAGCCGCGCCCCTTCGTCGGCATGCACGGTGATGCCTTCGAAGGCGTGGTAGGCCACACGCCCGCCCAGCTGGGCCGCATAGAAGTTGCTGATGTCCAGCCCGGCGGCCGAAGAAGCCACCGCCATGCCGTTCGTCGTGTGCGTGTGCATCACGCAGTGCGCGCCGGGTGTGCCTTCGTGCAGCGCGGCATGCGGCGCGAAGCCGGCGGCGTTGATGCCCCAGGCGCTGTCGTGCAGCAGCCGGCCCTGCAGGTCCACCTTCACGAGGTTGGAGGCCGTCACCTCGCTGTAGTGCAGGCCAAACGGGTTCAGCAGGAACTGCTTCTCGGGGCCGGGCACACGCAGCGAGATGTGGTTGTAGATCAGCTCGGTCCAGCCCAGCAGGTGGAAGATGCGGTAGCAGCCGGCGAGTTGCTGGCGCAGCTGCCACTCGCCGTCGGAACAGTTCAGCGGGTTCATCGCGGTCTCCGGCACTCTGGTGTTCTGCCTGCATCTTAGGGCTTGTGGCCGGCGCCGATGGACGGCCGCGGCAGGTGGCGTTTATCGTCCGCCGCAGGGCCTCGCTCACGGCCTCTACAATTGACGTTAACGTAAACGTCAATCACAGCCGCGGCCCCGCCAGCGGCCGCAGGAGACACGATGCCCGTTCTCACGTCCAAGCTGAACCCGCGCGCCGACAGCTTCAAGGCCAGCGCCGAGTTGATGCGCCAGCTGGTCGACGACCTGAATGCCAGGCTCGCAGCCGTCGGCGAAGGTGGTGGCGAGGCGGCCCGCGCAAAGCACCAGGCGCGCGGCAAGCTGCTGCCGCGGGAGCGGGTGGAGATGCTGCTGGACCCCGACACGCCGTTTCTCGAAATTGGCGCGCTGGCGGCCCTGGACATGTACGACAACGCGGCGCCGGGCGCCGGCATCATCGCCGGCATCGGGCGTGTCAGCGGCGTCGAGTGCCTGATCGTCTGCAACGACGCCACCGTCAAGGGCGGCACCTACTACCCGATGACGGTGAAGAAGCACCTGCGGGCGCAGGAGATCGCGCGCGAGAACCGCCTGCCCTGCATCTACCTGGTGGACAGCGGCGGCGCCAACCTGCCGAACCAGGACGAGGTGTTCCCCGACCGCGAGCACTTCGGCCGCATCTTCTACAACCAGGCCAATCTCTCGGCCGAAGGTGTGCCGCAGATCGCCGTCGTGATGGGTTCGTGCACCGCCGGTGGCGCCTACGTGCCGGCGATGAGCGACGAAACCATCATCGTGAAGAAGCAGGGCACCATCTTCCTCGGCGGCCCGCCGCTGGTGAAGGCGGCCATCGGCGAGGTGGTCAGTGCCGAAGACCTGGGCGGTGGCGACGTGCACACGCGGCTGTCCGGCGTGGCCGACCACCTGGCCGACAACGACCTGCATGCGCTGGCCATTGCACGCGCCTCGGTGGCCCACCTGAACTGGCGCAAGCTGCTGCAGCTGCAGCTGCAGCCGCCGCGGCCACCGCTGTTCGAGGCCGGCGAACTGCACGGCATCATCCCCACCGACGCCCGCAAGCCCTTCGATGTGCGCGAGATCATCGCCCGCATCGTCGACGGTTCGGCGTTCGACGAGTTCAAGGCGCGTTACGGCACGACGCTGGTGACCGGTTTTGCGCACATCGAAGGCATGCCGGTGGGCATCGTCGCCAACAACGGCGTGCTGTTCAGCGAAAGTGCGATGAAGGCCGCGCACTTCATCGAGCTGTGCTGCCAGCGCCGCATTCCGCTGGTCTTCCTGCAGAACATCACCGGCTTCATGGTCGGCCGCAAGTACGAAAGCGAAGGCATCGCCAAACACGGCGCGAAGATGGTGACGGCCGTGGCCACGGCCACGGTGCCGAAGTTCACCGTCATCATCGGCGGCAGCTTCGGTGCCGGCAACTACGGCATGTGCGGCCGCGCCTACAGCCCGCGTTTCCTGTGGATGTGGCCGAACGCGCGCATCAGCGTGATGGGCGGCGAGCAGGCCGCCAGCGTGCTGGCCACCGTGAAGCGCGATGGCATCGAGGCCAGGGGCGGGCAGTGGAGCGGCGACGAAGAAGCCCGGTTCAAGCAGCCCATCCTCGACCAGTTCGAACACCAGGCGCGGCCCTACTACAGCAGCGCGAGGCTGTGGGACGACGGTGTCATCGACCCCGCCGACACCCGCCGCGTGCTGGCGCTGGGGCTCAGCGCCAGCCTGAATGCACCGATTCCCGAACGGCCGAAGTTCGGCGTCTTCCGCATGTGAGGCCGGGCATGCGCGGTGCGTGGCTTTGCGTGGGTGTGGTGCTGGCCTTGCTGGTCGGCCAGCCGGTTGCCGCACAGCCGCTGCAGCGTGTCGGCGAGCGGCTGCTGCAGGCCGCGGCACCCTGGTGCGGCAGCTTCTCCGATCTCGACGTCCAGGGTGTGCGCCGCTGCACGCTGCGCATCGCTGCGCTGCAGATGGGCGGTGCCGGCAACGCCCATGCCTTCTTCACCGCCAGCGTCGTGGCCGACAGGCTTGTGGAACAGCTGGACGATGCCGAACTGGCCCTGGTGCTGGGCCACGAGGTCGCACACATCGTGCTCGGCCACATGCTGGCCGGGCTGCGCGCGGCTGGCGCCGATGCGCGCGCGCTGGACCTGGTTGCGACGCTGGCGCCGTTGCCGCATGCCGGCACACCGACAGCGCCGCACACGCTGGAACTCGATGCCGATGCCCTGGGCCTGGTGTTCGCCGGCCTGGCCGGTTACCCGCTGGCCGCAGCGCCCAGGCTGTGGCGCGAACGCCTGCCGGCGCTGGGTGTGGCCACGGCGGCCAGCAGCAGCCACCC
>JBASTF010001004.1:0-4117 GCA_049274755.1 Rubrivivax sp.
GCTGACACACGACGCCGGCGACCCCGCGTTCACGACCTCGGGCCGCGGCGCCGCGGTGCTGAACAAGGCCGGGCTGCTGGGCGCCTGGATCTCCGACCTCGCGTATTTCCTGTTCGGCTTCTCGGCGTGGTGGCTGGTGCCGGTGAGCCTGCGTGCCTGGTTGTCGGTGCTGGCGCACACGCTGCGCGGCGAGGTGGCGGCGCCGCAGGGCCGGCTGCCGCGCACGGCCTTCTGGGCCGGCCTGCTGCTGCTGCTGGCTGCCAGCACGGCGCTGGAATGGACGCGGCTGTACCGCTGGGAGGCACTGTTGCCCGGCCATGCCGGTGGCGTGCTGGGCTTCACGCTCGGCCCCTTGTCGATGCGCTGGCTGGGCTTCGCCGGTTCCGGCGTGTTGTGGATCGCGGCGCTGGTCGTCGGCAGTTCGCTGGCGCTGCGTTTTTCGTGGACCAGTCTGGCCGACACCATCGGCGAACGCATCGACGGCGTGCGCGAGCGCCGCGCCGAAACCAAGGAACGCGAAGAAGACCGCCGCATCGGCGAGCAGGCGCTGCGCGAACGCGAGGCCGTCGTCGAGGTCGAGCGCCACACCGTCGAAGACCATCTGCCCATCGTCATCGAGGCCCCGGTGCTCGAGGTGCCGAAGTCCGAACGTGTGGCCAAGGAACGCCAGCAGCCGCTGTTCGTCGAACTCGCCGACACCAAGCTGCCCCAGGTGGACCTGCTCGACGCCGCACCCGGCCGCCAGGAGACGGTGACACCCGAGTCGCTGGAGATGACGAGCCGGCTCATCGAGAAGAAGCTGAAGGACTTCGGCGTCGAGGTGCGTGTGGTCGCTGCGTCGCCGGGGCCGGTGATCACACGCTACGAGATCGAGCCCGCCACCGGCGTGAAGGGCGCCCAGGTCGTGAACCTGGCCAAGGACCTGGCACGTTCGCTGTCGCTGGTGAGCATCCGTGTCGTCGAGGTCATCCCGGGCAAGAACTACATGGCGCTGGAACTGCCGAACGCACGCCGGCAGACCATCCGCCTGGCCGAGATCCTGGGCTCGCAGGTCTACAACGACGCAGCGTCTCTGCTGACCATGGGCCTGGGCAAGGACATCGTCGGCAACCCGGTGGTGGCCGACCTGGCGAAGATGCCGCACTGCCTGGTGGCCGGCACCACCGGCTCGGGCAAGTCGGTGGGCATCAACGCGATGATCCTGAGCCTGCTCTACAAGGCCGAGGCCCGCGACGTGCGGCTGATCCTCATCGACCCGAAGATGCTGGAGATGAGTGTCTACGAAGGCATTCCGCATCTGCTGGCGCCGGTGGTCACCGACATGAAGCAGGCGGCCAACGCGCTGAACTGGTGTGTCGGCGAGATGGAGCGCCGCTACAAGCTGATGAGCAAGCTGGGCGTGCGCAACCTCGCCGGCTACAACAAGAAGATCGCCGAAGCTGCGGCCAAGGGCGAACATCTGGGTAACCCCTTCAGCCTGACACCCGAGCAGCCCGAACCGCTGGAGCGGCTGCCGCATGTGGTGGTGGTCATCGACGAACTCGCCGACCTGATGATGGTGGTCGGCAAGAAGATCGAGGAACTGATTGCACGCCTGGCGCAGAAGGCGCGCGCCGCCGGCATCCACCTGATCCTGGCGACGCAGCGGCCCAGCGTCGACGTCATCACCGGCCTCATCAAGGCCAACATCCCCACCCGCATCAGCTTCCAGGTCAGCAGCAAGATCGACAGCCGCACCATCCTCGACCAGATGGGCGCCGAAGCGCTGCTGGGCATGGGCGACATGCTGTACATGGCCAGCGGCACCGGCTTGCCGGTGCGTGTGCACGGCGCATTCGTCAGCGACGAGGAGGTGCACCGTGTCGTCGACTACCTGAAGACCCAGGGCGAGCCGAACTACATCGAGGGCATTCTCGAAGGCGGTGTGCTCGACGGCGATGCCGAGGCCGCGCCCGAAGGCGGGCCGGCAGGCGGCAGCGAAAGCGATGCGATGTACGACCAGGCGGTGGCCGTGGTGCTGCAGCACAAGCGGGCCTCGATCTCGCTGGTGCAGCGCCATTTGCGCATCGGCTACAACCGCGCCGCGCGGCTGCTGGAACAAATGGAGAAATCCGGACTCGTATCGCCCATGGGACACAACGGCAACCGGGACATCCTGGTGCCCAAGCGCGACGAATGAAGACTCTTCCGCCCCTGCTGTTCGCCGCCGCGCTGCTGTGCAGCGGCCTGGCCCGTGCCGACGCCGTGGACACGCTGCGCGAGTTTGTGCGCGACGTGAAGAGCGGCAAGGCCACGTTCACGCAGACCGTCACCTCGCCTGACGGTGCGCGCAAAAAAACCAGCAGCGGCAGCTTCGAGTTCCAGCGCCCGAACCGCTTCCGCTTCGCTTACGCCAAACCCTTCGAGCAGACCATCGTCGGCGATGGCCAGAAGGTGTGGATCCACGACGCCGACCTGAACCAGGTCAGCTCGCGCAAGATCGGCCAGGCCCTGGGCGCCACGCCGGCGGCCCTGCTGGCCGGTGGGTCGCTGGACACCGATTTCACGCTGGCCGCGCAGCCCTCGGCCGGTGGCCTGGACTGGGCGCTGGCCACGCCCAAGGCCAAGGACGGCCAGTTCCAGAGCATGAAGGTCGGCTTCCGCGGCAAGGACCTGGCGGCGGTGGAAATCGTCGACAGCTTCGGCCAGCGCTCGCTGCTGCAGTTCGGTGGCTTCACGGCGAATGCCGCCGTGGCACCCGAACGTTTCCGCTTCACGGTGCCTGCAGGCGCCGACCTGATCGAGCAGTGAACGCCAGCCCGGCGCTCATTGTCAGCTGTTGGCTGCGCGGCGCTTCCAGCCGCAGCGCATGGCTGGCCGTTGCCCTGGGCGCTGGCCGGCCGCGCTGCCGACGGCAGCAGCGCGGCAGCGTGTTTCATCTCAACCTCAGTGCGCGATCTGGTCCGTCAGGCCCATCTCCGGGCTTTTCATCAGCGCCTCGATGTCCATCAGGATCAGCA
The DNA here is from genome assembly GCA_049274755.1 of Rubrivivax sp. Taxonomy (GTDB): domain Bacteria; phylum Pseudomonadota; class Gammaproteobacteria; order Burkholderiales; family Burkholderiaceae_C; genus Rubrivivax. Next base: position 3,000 of record JBASTF010001004.1, read on the forward strand.
TGCGTTCCACATCGCCCTGCTTCACCGTGCCCAGGCCGGTGATGTAGGTGGCGTCGACGGCGCCGTTGAATTCCGGCGAGGCCTTGATCTGCTCGCTGCCCAGTTCCAGCACGTCGCTGACCGAGTCGACGACCATGCCCACCGTGCGGCCGGCGATGTTGAGGATGATGACGACGGTGAAGCTGTCGTACTTCACCTCGGCGAGGTTGAAGCGCACGCGCATGTCGACGATGGGCACGATGACGCCGCGCAGGTTGACCACGCCCTTGATGAACACCGGGGCGTTGGCGATGCGTGTCGGCTGCTCGTAGCCGCGGATTTCCTGCACACGCAGGATGTCGATGCCGTACTCCTCGCTGCCGAGCTTGAACGAGAGGTACTCGCGCGCCATCAGCGCGGCGGCGGCTTGCAGGGCATTGGCGGTTTGCGGTGCTTGCGGGGTGGTAGCGAGCGTTTCCATCATGATCGGGCGGGTCAGGAGGTGATTCGGGGCAGCGCCAGTCTGCGCCCGCATCTCGCCCGGTCATGGGCCGAACAGCAGGGGCTTTGCCGGCCAGTTCGCAGCGTTTGCGCATGGCTGCCGTGACGCAATGCACGCTGTTACGTCCAGAAACAGGTGGCCCACCCTCAAGCCTGCGTCGCGGCCGCCGAAGCCGGAAGACGAGAGCGTGGCATCGGGGTCAGGGGCGACTCCGGGCCTGCGCTCGCACAGGAGAAATGCGGATGATCGGTGCCGGTGCGGTTCGGATGTGGCGTGTTCTCGCGGTGGTCTTCGCGTTGGCGACGGCCCCGCTGCAGGCGGCGCAGGCTGCGCGACTCGACGACAAGCTCGCACGCGAGCTGATGGCGATCCCGGCGGCCGTGCCCTGGGCCCAGGTCGTCGACGGCCAGCTGCTGGTGCGTGCCGTCGTCGTCAGCAACAGCGACGACCCGACCCTGTCGCTGCTGCGCCAGATCGTCGTCGGCCTCGGTGGCTCGATCTTCTACAACTACAGCTCGCTGCGCGCGCTGGCCGTCACGCTGCCGGCCGACCGCCTGGCCGAACTGGCGCTGCGGCCCGACGTCGTCAGCGTCTCGCCGAACCGGCCCGTCGTGCGCACGGCCAGCCTGCTGCAGCA
>JBASTF010001005.1:0-6309 GCA_049274755.1 Rubrivivax sp.
CCCCAGGGTTCGGGCGGCGGCCGGCCATCGGGCAGTTCGTCCGGCGGCGGCCGCGGCGGCCCGCGCCGCTGACGGCCTTTCTTGCTACGCCGTGACGCGGTTGCGTCCGGCGTGTTTCGACGCGTAGAGCTTGTTGTCGGCCGCGGCCAGCAGGTCGGTGGGTTCCTGCATCTCGGGCGCCAGCATCGCAATGCCGGCCGACAGTGTCTGCCGGTGCAGCACACGTGGCGCGCCGGGGCCGGAAACGACGAACTCGTGTTCCTCGATGACACGCCGGCCACGCTCGGCCAGTTCCAGCGCGCGCTGCAGGCTGCAGTTCGGCAGCAGCAGCGCAAACTCCTCGCCGCCCAGCCGCCCCAGCACACCGGCGCCTTGCTGGCAGCTGCGCAGCAGGGCCGCCGACTCGCGCAGCACCTGGTCGCCGGCGGCATGGCCGTGGTGGTCGTTGACGTTCTTGAAGTGGTCGAGGTCGTAGCAGATGACGGCCAGCGCACGTTCGTGCTGGCGCGCCAGGCGCATCTCGCGCTTCAGCGTGTCGAACAGGTAGCGGCGGTTGAAAACCTCGGTGCCGTTGTCGACGGTGGCGGTGCGGTAGATGCGGTCGTGCAGCGCCGCTTCCAGGCTCTGCCGCTCGTAGAAGCGGAACACCAGCACACCCAGGCGCACGAGGTCGCCATTGGCCAGCACCACGGCGCCGTTGATGCGGCTTTCGTTAACGAAGGTGCCGTTGACCGAGCCCAGGTCGGCCAGCGTCACGCTGTCGTCGTCGACACGCAGTTCGCAGTGGCGGCGGCTGACGCCGGGGCTGTCGACATGCAGGTCCGACTCCAGCGCACGCCCGACGACGAAGCGCCCCGGCTCCAGGTCGAAGGGCAGGCCGGCGTCGGCGCCGCTGTAGAGGATGAGGCAGGGCCGCCGTTCCGACAGGCCCGACAGTGCCTGCAGCAGCGAGACGCCGCTCTTCGTGATGGCAACGGTCGGGATGTCGGACATGGGCCCGGCAGCGGCGCTGAGGCTCGGGCTTACTGGCCGCCGAACTTGTAGTCGGTCTTGGCCTTGGCGCGCAGGTCTTCCTGGTACTTCTGCATCTTGGCCTGTTCCATGCGCTGCTTCAGCTGGCCCTTCACGTCGTCGAAGGCCGGGAAGGCGGCTTCGCGTGTGTCGTCCAGGCGGATGATGTGGTAGCCGAACTGGCTCTTCACCGGCTCGTCGGTCATCTCGCCCTTCTTCAGCTTGACCATGGCCTGGCTGAACTCGGGCACGTAGCTGTCGGGCTTGGCGAAGTCCAGGTCGCCGCCGTTTTCGCCGGAGCCGGGGTCCTTGGAGCTCTTTTTCGCCAGGTCCTCGAACTTGGCGCCACCCTTGATCTGCGCGATCAGGGCCTTGGCCTCGTCTTCCTTTTCCACCAGGATGTGGCGGGCGCGGTACTCGGTGCCGCTGGCCTGGGCCTTGAACTTGTCGTACTCGCCCTTGGCTTCTTCGTCGCTGACCGGGTTCTTCTTCTTGTAGTCGTCGAAGAGTTCGCGGATCAGCACGCTCTGGCGGGCGAGTTCCATCTGCGCACGGTAGTCCGGCGTCGCGGCCAGGCCGCGGCGCTCGGCTTCCTGCACGAAGATCTCGCGCAGCACCACCTGGTCACGTGCCTGCTGCTGCACCTCGGGGCCAACCTGCTGGCCGGCGCGCTGGGCCTGCTGGATCAGCGTGTCGACACGTGTTTTCGGCACCGGCTTGCCGTTGACGATGGCGATGTTCTGGGCCGCTGCGGCCAGCGGCAGCAGCAGGGCGCCGGCAGCGGCGAGCGCGGCAAGGGACTTCGAGCTCATGGATCAGTGACTTTCGTTGGGGTCGGCCGCTGCGGAACGGGCGCTTGCTGCGCCATTCCGGCGGAGGGTTCAGGCTGGGTCGGGCACCTGCGCATCGATGGCGAGCGCGTGCACGCCAAGGGCCTTCAACGGCCCCAGAGAATCATATACGAGGCGGTGGCGGGCCAGCGGTGACAGCCCCGCGAACCGGGCGCTGCGGATGTGCACCGTGTAATGCCCGCCTTCGCGCGCACCGGCATGGCTGGCGTGCTGGGCGCTGTCGTCCTGCACCTGCAGCTCGCTGGGCGCCAGCGCGGCGCGCAGCGCGGCTTCGATGGCGGCGGCGCTCATCGGCTGTCGGCACCGCCGCCGGCTTCGCCAGCGGCCGGCGTGTCCTGGATGTAGCGACCGAGGTACAGCCCCTGCGCCACCGTGAAGACCAGCATCAGGCCCAGGCCGCCGAAGAGCTTGAAGTTGACCCAGGTGTCGGTGCTGAAGCTGTAGGCCACCCACAGGTTCAGCAGCCCCATGCCGGCAAAAAACGCCACCCAGGCGAAGTTCAGCCGGTGCCACACACGTTCCGGCAACTGCAGTTGCTCGCCGAGCAGCAGCTTCAGCAGATTCTTGCCGGCCACCAGCGGCGCCAGCCACAGCGCCGTGCCCATGGTCCAGTACAGCACGCTGGGCTTCCACTTGATGAAGGTCTCGTTGTGGAACCAGATCGTCAGCCCGCCCAGGCCCACCACCAGCACCAGGCTCACCCACAGCATCGTGTCGACCTTGCGGCCACGCAGCTTCAGCAGCAGCACCTGGGCCAGCGTGGCGACGATGACCACCAGCGTCGCCAGCAGCACCGGCGCCTCGCCGGGCCCGACCTTGCCGCCGGACACGAGGAAACCGAGGTTCGTGGTTGCGAATTCCGCCGCCCAGTCCTTGTTCGCTTCCGCGCCCTTGAAACAGGCGAAGAACAGGACGATCGGCAGGAAGTCGAGGAGCAGCTTCATCCCTTGGATTGTGCCGCCTCGAAATCGATGGCCGCCGAGTTGATGCAGTAGCGTTCACCCGTGGGTTCGGGGCCGTCGGGGAACACATGGCCCAGGTGGGTGCCGCAGTTCTTGCAGCGCACCTCGACACGCACCATGCCGTGGCTGGTGTCACGCACCTCTTCGATGACCTCGCTGTTGATCGGCGCCCAGTAGCTGGGCCAGCCGCAGCCGGCGTCGAACTTGCTGCCGCTTTCGAACAGCGGCGTGCCGCAGCCGACGCAGTTGTAGCGGCCGTCCTGGAAATGGTCCCAGTACTTGCCGGTGAAGGCACGTTCGGTGGCGGCGTGGCGCGCCACCTGGTACTGCATCGGGTCGAGTTGGGCACGCCACTCGGCGTCGCTTTTGCGCAGCGCGTAGCGCGGGTCGTCGTGGTCGTGCACCGGGGGTTTGTTTCCGAACAGGCTCATGATGAACAGGACACTTCGAGATGTTGCGCCCAGTCGGGCGGAAACGCGGCGAGATCCGCGTGCTCGGGGTGTTCGTCGAACGGGCGCCGCAGAACTTTCAGCAGCCGCTGCACTTCGCTGAAATCGCCGTCGCGCGCCTGGCGGATCGCGGTTTCGGCCAGGTGGTTGCGCAGCACGATCTTCGGGTTCACGGCGTTCATGCGCTGGCGGCGCGCGGCGACGTCGCTGTGCTCGGCACGCAGGCGCTCGGCGTAACGCAGCGCCCAGGCGTCGAAGGCTTCGCGGTCCAGGAACAGGTCGCGCAGCGCGTCGTTGCGCGCGCCGGTTGTGCTGTCGAAATCGGCCAGGCGGCGGAACGTGATCGTGAAGTCGGCGCGGTCGCTGGCCATGCGGCGCAGCAGGTCGTCGACGAGCTCGCGGTCTGCGTCCTGCGCTGTCTGCAGGCCGAGCTTGTGGCGCCACAGCGCCAGTAGCGTGTCGGCGAACTCGGTTTTGTAGGGTTCCAGCGCGGCGAGCGCGGCTTCGCTGGCCGCTTCGTCGTTGCCGATCAGTGGCAGCAGCGCATGGGCCAGCGCATGCAGGTTCCAGAAACCAATGTTGGGCTGGCGCGCGTAGGCGTAGCGGCCCTGGTGGTCGCTGTGGTTGCAGACATGGCCGGGGTCGAAGGCGTCGAGGAAGCCAAAAGGCCCGTAGTCGATGGTCAGGCCCAGCACCGACATGTTGTCGGTGTTCATCACGCCGTGGCAGAAGCCCACGGCCTGCCACTGCGCCATCAGCCTTGCCGTGCGCCGCGCCACCGCGTCCAGCAGCGCGGTGTAGGGCGAGGCCGCACCTTGCAGCTCGGGGTAGAAGCGGGCGATCGTGGTGTCGGCCAGCAGGCGCAGCGCGTCGACGTCCTGCGCCGTGTGCGCAAAGTGCTCGAAATGGCCGAAGCGCAGGAAGCTGGGTGCGACGCGGGTGACGACGGCCGCCGTTTCCATGCCTTCGCGGCGCACCGGCAGCGGCGAGCCCACCAGGGCCAGCGCGCGTGTTGTCGGAATGCCCAGGCCGTGCATGGCTTCCGAGCCCAGGAATTCGCGGATCGACGAACGCAGCACCGCGCGGCCGTCGCCCATGCGCGAAAACGGCGTCAGCCCGGCGCCTTTCAGCTGCACTTCCATCGCGCCCTGCGGCGTGTGTGTTTCGCCGAGCAGCAGCGCGCGCCCGTCGCCGAGCTGGCCGGCCCAGACACCGAACTGGTGGCCCGAATACACCGTGGCCCAGCTGCCGCCGGCAGGTTCGGCATTGCCCGACAGCAAGGCCAGCGTCGTGTCGTCGTGCAGCCAGTCGCTCCAGCCCAGTTCCGCGGCCAGCGCCTCGCTGCGCGCCACCCAGTGCGCCTGCGGCAGCGGCTGCGGCGGCTGCCGCACTTCGAAGCGCGCGCCCAGGCTGTGGAAGAAGCCGTCGTCGCGCCATGGCGGTGCATGCAGGGCGGCCAATGCTTCGGGGGCGTTCATGGCTGTGCATTGTCGCGGGTCAGGCGCCGGCCGCCGGCGCCAGGGTTTCTCCGTTCTGTCGCTCGCGAGACAGAACTTAGTGGTAGTCCCTGAACCCTGGGGGCACTCAGTTCCGCTAACTTCGCGGTCGGTTTGCACATCAGGAGACATCCCCCGTGAAGTTCACGCATGCACTGTTCGGCCTGCCGGTGGCGGCATCGCTGGCGCTGGTCTCCGGCGTCGCGTTTGCCCAGTCCGGCGAAACGGTCAAGATCGCCTTCATCGACCCGTTGTCGGGCCCCTTTGCCAACGTCGGCCAGAACCAGCTGAAGAGCTGGCAGTTCGCGGCCGAGCAGTTCGGCAAAAACGCGGCCGGCGTGAAGTTCGAGTTCGTGTCCTTCGACAACAAGGGTTCGCCGCAGGAAAGCCTGAACAACCTGAAGGCCGCCACCGACCAGGGCATCCGCTACGTCGTGCAGGGCAACGGTTCGGGCGCGGCGGCGGCCATCATGGACGGCGTGGCCAAGCACAACGAGCGCAACCCCGGCAAGGAAGTGCTCTACATCAACTACGCCGCGGTCGACCCCGACCTGACCAACGGCAAGTGCAACTACTGGCACTTCCGGCTCGACGCCGACACCTCGATGAAGATGGAGGCGCTGACCAGCTTCATGAAGGACCAGCCGGAGATCAAGAAGGTCTACATCATCGGCCAGAACTACGCGCACGGTGTGCAGGTGGCGCGGTACTTCAAGGAAACCATCGCGCGCAAGCGCCCCGACGTGCAGGTGGTCGGCGACGACCTGCACCCCATCGGCCAGGTGAAGGACTTCGCGCCCTACATCGCGAAGATCAAGGCCGCCGGCGCCGACAGCGTCGTCACCGGCAACTGGGGCCAGGACCTGACGCTGCTGATCAAGGCCGCCAAGGACGCCGGCCTCAACGCCAACTTCTACACCTACTACGCCAGCACCAGCGGTGTGCCGACGGCGCTGGCCGCAGGTGTCGGCGGCAAGGTGCGCATGGTGGCCTACGGCCACAACAGCCTGCCGGGCGTGGCGCAGAAGCTGCAGGACGACTTCAAGAAGAAGTTCAACGACGACTACTACACGCTGGCCACCTACACCGGCATGGCCATGCTGGTGGAAGGTTTCAAGGCTGCGAAGAGCACCGACCCGGTGAAGGTGGCGCCGGCGCTGGAAGGCCTGAAGTTCAAGGCCTTGCAGGGCGAGGTGGAGATGCGCAAGAGCGACCACCAGCTGCAGCAAGGCCTGTTCATCGCCGAATGGCGCAAGGCCGACCCGAAGAACCCGTACTCGGTGGAGAACACGGGCTGGAACTTCCAGCCGGTGAAGGCGCTGGAGCCCTATGTGGCCAGCACACCCACGTCTTGCCAGATGAAGCGGCCGTAACGGGCCCACCCCCGTAGCGCCTTCGGCGCTCCCCCTCTAGCAGGCCGTTGAAAAAATGCTCATCGAACGCGCCAGGGTCGAGGATTTCGAAGAAGCAAGTCGCCCAGACGCGCCTACGGAACGAATTCGAGGGCCATTTCGGCCTGTTTGCAGGCCGTTTTGCCCGT
>JBASTF010001006.1:0-6201 GCA_049274755.1 Rubrivivax sp.
CTGGTCAGCTACGTGACCGTCGTGCGCAACGCGAGGAGCACGCTCGCGCGCACGCTGCAGATCGTGCGCGAACAGCAATGGGATGACGTGGAACACGTCGTGGTCGACGGGTTCTCCGATGACGGGACTCTGGACATCATCGAGGCGCATGCCGGCCAGATCGACTACTACGTGTCCGAGCCCGACGCGGGTTTGTACGACGCGCTGAACAAGGCGCTGTCGCTGGCTCGTGGTGACCTCGTCTGCGTGCTCAACGCCGACGACTGGTTGACGCCCACCGCTGCCGCCGTGGCCGCCCGGGCGCTCAAGCGCAGCAGCCCCGGCGACGGCCCCTTTCCGCCGTTGATGATCCTGAGTTCGGCTTGGCTGCACGATCGAGACCGCCGCAAGCTATGGCTGCCCGGCCCGCTTGACGCAGGGTCGTGGCTGCGCTGCCCGAAGATCTGCCACAACGGTGTGTACGCCACGCGCGAGGCCTTGGCGCTGGCGGGTCCCTACGACACCCGGTTCCGGATCATCGGTGACACCGCCTGGCTGTGCGCCGCGGTCGATGCCGGTGTGCGTTTCCTGCCGTGCGCGGCCCCAACCATGCACTACACGTCCGGCGGGCTGTCCAGCGACTCGTGCCGCCACGTCGAAGAGTGCGCGCAGCTCGTGGGGCAGCGATTTCCTGCGCTCACCGTGCCCGAGGCCTGGACGCTGATCCATGCCTTTTATCCGTGGCCGGACAACCTCGTGCCGTTCGCGTCCACCTGCCCCAGCGACCTGGGCCGGGCCCTGGAGGCGCTGCTTGCGGCGCACGCCGGAAACGAAGCGCTGCAGGCGAGCGCCATCGCGGCGGGCCTGCGCGAACAACTCGGCCATGTGCGCCGCGTTCGCTCGCGCCGGCACCTGTCCACGCAGTTGGGTCGCGGGTTCTGGCGTGCCTGGTACGGTGCACGGGACGCCCTGGCGGTGCCGAAGCAGCGGCTCACGTAGTCGCCCGGGCAAGGGAGGCCAGGAAGGGGAGTTTCTCCTTCCAAAAGTCCTGTTCGAACCGCTCCCAGGCGTGGCAGCCGAACGGCAGCCGGTTCGCGTTCATTTCGTAGAGGTGGCCGGGGGCCACCTCGAAAGCGAAGCCGATGGCCTCCTCGGGGCTGGGCACGCGGAAGAAGGCACAAGCTGCCGGAACCAGCACGCCCCAGAACAGATCCTCGTTGGAACTGGGGAAGAAGGGCTCGACGTTGTAGGCCAGGCAACGCTCGTGCTTGATCCTCCGCACCAGGTTCGCGAAGCCCCGGTCGCCGCGTGCGCGTGACTTGACGAAGTTGGGAATGTGCCTGGGCGTCTGCAGCACGCGCAGGAAGTCGTCGACCCTTCGGAGCGAGAAGCCGCCGTTGCCGACACCCCAGAACCGCAGCGGCAACTGCGGTCGGTTGCCGCCGACGAACCACGGGGCGCCGACATAGGAGAAGTCGCGCATGCACCATGACTCCAACTCGTCCGAGATCACCAGTGCGTCCGTCTGTGCCAGCAGCAGATGGCTGTTGGCAGCGAACGCTTGATAGAAGTCGCGGGACCGCATCAGCCGGTTGTAGCCCTTGATGCCGGCGAAGTAGCGGTCCTCGAACGTCTTGACTTGGAGCCGCTGCCCGAAGCGTTGGCGCAAGCCGTCCAGGTGTGTGCTCAATCGGGCGGGGCCGATGACGAACACAGGCCAGCGGGCCAGCACTTCCACGCTGCGCTCGATCGACAGCGTTTCCGCCGCCGACAACTCGGTCTTGTAGATCGGAATCGCGACCGCGGGCCGGATCGCGCTGGCTTTCTGGGGCATCAGGGGTCGGGTCGTTCGGCGTCTTGTGCCGGAACGCAAGCGGCCCGCATCTTACCGGCTTGCGTGCGGGCACTTCGTGGATGGCTGGCACAATCGTCGGGATGATGCATGCGACCCGGTCCTCGGTTGTGCCGGTCGGCGCCGGGCCGCTCTCTGCTGCCTGGGGCGAGGGTTTCGGGCGTGCACGATGATGCGGGTCCTGGTGGTCGCAGCCGATCCGGCTTCGACGCTCACCCAGCTCCGCGTGGGCCGGCCGCTTTCGGCAGGGTTGGCAGAGCAGGCGGGCGAATTGCGCCTGCGTCCGCTGCACGACGTGCCTCTGGCGGCGCTGAGGGCATGCGACGTGCTCGTGATGCAGCGTGGCATGTCGCGCCGGCACCTGCATCTGATGAAGACGGCGGCGGCGATGGGGCGTGCCGTGATCTACGAGATCGACGACCTGCTCACCGAGCCGGCACCTCATCTGCAGCATGCCGATGCGCTTCGGCGCGGGGCGCCATGGGTGCGGGCGTGTCTCGATGCCGCCGATGTGGTGACGGTGAGCACCGAGCGCCTGGCGTCCATGCTGGAACTGCAGCCGGAGCGCCGCGTCGTGGTGGCGAATGCGGCTTTCGACGGGCCGGCGGGGCCGACACCCGAGCATCGGGCCTCCGGGGCCGTGAGCCTGCTGGTGGCGGCATCCGACCGCGTTGCGGGGGGCGCGGCCTGGCCGGCGCTGCAGGCGCTGACGCGTGCGGCCGGTGGGGCGGTTTCGGTGCAGGCGGTCGGCCCGGTGGCCGACGATCTGGAGCGGGCCGGGGTTGCTTGCCGGCGGCTGCCTCCGATGCCACGCGAGGCGTTCGTGCGCTGGGCGGCGACGCAGCCCAACCCGATCGCGTTGATCCCGCTCGACGACAGTCGCTTCAGCGCCGGCAAGAGCGCGATCAAATGGTTCGACTACGCCGTCGCAGGGGTGCCGACGCTGGCGTCCGACCTGCCGCCGTACAACGATGTCATCGAGCACGCCCGCACCGGCTGGCTTGTGCGCCCGGGTGTCGTTGACTGGCAGCATGCATTGACAATGGTCATCGGCGACGCTGCGCTGCGAACCCGGCTGGCCGCGGCGGCGCGGCAGCAGGTTCTGGGCCACCACCATGCCGGCCTCACACGGCGGGCCTGGGGCGAGGCGCTGCACATCGCGACCGCACGCGCTGCCGCCCGTGGCGGCGCACGCGGCCAGCTGCCGCTGTTGCAGTTGCAGCTGCGCCATGCGATGCAGGAACTGGGGCTGTCGTTGCGGCGCTGGAACCGCGAGCGGCTGGCGCGCCGCGGCTGAGCCAAGCAGGAGAACACAGGTGGCGAACGTACTGATCGTGGGTTGTGGTTTCGCCGGGGCGACGGTCGCCCGGGTGCTGGCCGACGCCGGCCATCGCATCACCGTGCTGGAGGCGCGGTCCCACGTCGGCGGCAACGCCTTCGACCGCCTCGACGCCCATGGCATCCTCATCCAGGAATACGGGCCGCACATCTTCCACACCAACAGCCGGCGGGTCTTCGCCTTTCTGTCGCGGTTCACGAACTGGCGCTTCTACGAGCATCGGGTGCTGGCGCAGGTGCGTGGGCGGCTGCTGCCCATCCCGATCAACCGCAGCACCATCAACGGGCTGTATGGCTTGCAACTCGATGAAGAAGGTGTGGCGCGTTGGCTGGAAAACGTGCGCGAGCCGCGTGAAGTCGTGCGCACGTCGGCCGATCTGGTGCTGTCCACCGTGGGACGCGAGCTTTGTGATCTCTTCTTCCGCGGCTACACGCATAAGCAGTGGGGCTTGCACCTGGAGGAGTTGGCCGTCGGCGTCGCGGCACGCATTCCGGTCCGGCACGACGACGACGACCGCTACTTCACCGATGCGCTGCAGTTCATGCCGGCGCAGGGCTACACCGTGATGTTCCAGCAACTGCTCGATCATCCGGGCATCGAGGTGCACCTCGGCCAGCCTTACGCCGGGCGGGCCGATCGCGCGGGCTTCGACAGGGTGGTCTATACCGGCCCCATCGATGCATACTTCGGGCACACACTTGGGCCGCTTCCCTACCGCTCGCTTCGCTTCCGGCACGAGCACCTGCCCGGCGTCGAACGGTTCCAGGCCACCGGCACCGTGAACTATCCGCTCAGCGAGGCCTACACGCGCATCACGGAGTTCAAGCACCTGACGGGTCAGCGAGCAACGGGCACGTCGATCGTCTACGAATACGCCACCGACGAAGGCGACCCGTACTATCCGATACCGCGGCCGGAAAACGAGGCGCTGTACAAACGCTACGAGGCGCTGGCGGAGGCCGCAGCCGCGGACGGCGTGGTCTTCGTCGGGCGGCTCGCGCAGTACCGCTACTACAACATGGACCAGGTCACTGCGTCGGCATTGAAACTCGCCGACGACATGCTGCCGACGCTTTGAGCATGAACGCTCCCCGCAAGTGGCAGGTCGCCTGCCCGGCCGGTCTGGTGACTGGCGGTCCGGAGGCGCTGCATCAGCTTGCGCACACGGCGCGCACGCTGGGCATCGATGCCCGCATGGTGTACCTCGGTGCGGCGAAGGCATCGACCGGAGACCGGACCCCCGAGCCGTACCGGATCTACGCCCCGGTGGTCGACGCATCGCTGGACGATTCGCCCGGCACCCTGGTCATCGTGCCGGAGACGGAGACGCCGCGCTTGCGCGCCGTGCGGCGCGCAGCGCGGGCCATCTGGTGGCTCAGCATCGACAACTACGAAGTGATGGCCGAGCATGCACGCCAGCGCTGGCGCCGGTACTGGTGGAAGCGCTGGAACGGCAAGGTCGCGTTGCCCTTCGAACTGGCGACGCCCGATCCAGGCATCCTGCACTTGGCCCAGTCCGAGTACGCTCGGCAAGTGCTGGCGCGGCACCGTATCGACAACACCCTGATGCTGACCGACTTCCTGCGCGACGACTTCCTGGCACAGGCCAGCAGTTGCCGAAGCCAGGTCATGCGGCAGGCGCGTCGTGTCGCTTACAACCCCAAGAAGGGGTTCGAAGCCACGGAGCGTGTCATCGCAGAGGCCGGCGGTCGCTTCGAGTTCGTGCCAATCCAGGGCATGTCGGCGCCGCAGGTCGTGCAGTTGCTGTGCAGCGCAGCGGTCTACATCGACTTCGGGCACCATCCCGGGCGGGACCGCATTCCGCGCGAGGCCGTGGCCTGTGGCTGCCGCGTGCTCACCGGCCGTCGTGGCGCTGCTGCCAACGAGATCGACATTCCGGTTCCTCAGGCCTTCAAGATCGACGAGACGGCTCCTGGTTTCGCGGCCTGCGCGGTGGCGGCCTTGCAGCAGCTGATCGACGATCCTGAGAGCAGCGATGCGGCCTTCGAGCGCTACCGGGGCGTCATCCATGCCCAGCGGGAACGTTTTGCCGACGAGGTGCGCCGGCTGGCGGAGCGGGTCGGAACACCGCTGGCCGGCGCCACCCGCGCCTGACGCGCCGGGCCTCCCCTTCAGCCGGATGCCGGCAGCCACTGCCACCGCCCCGGCGCCAGACCCGCCGGCAAGACCCACGGGCCGAAACGGCTGCGGTGCAGTGCCTCGCAGCGGTTGCCCACGGCGGCCAGCATGCGCTTGACCTGGTGGTACTTGCCTTCGGCCAGCGTCAGGTCCAGCGTGGTCTCACCGGTGCGTTCGGCAGCCAGGGCCTGCACCGGCTGCGGAGCGTCGTCCAGCACCACGCCGGCCAGCAACCGCCGGATCTGCTCGTCGTCGACCGGGTGTTTGGCCGTCACCTGGTAGACCTTGGGCACATGGTGCTTGGGGCTGGTCAGGCGGTGGATCAGCGTGCCGTCGTCGCTGAGCAGCAGCAGGCCCGTCGTGTCTTCGTCGAGCCGGCCCACCGGCTGCACACCGCGGGTGCGCAGCGGCGTCGGCAGCAGGCTCATCACGCTGGGGTGGTGGCGGGGCTTTTGCGAACACTCGTAGCCTGCCGGCTTGTGCAGCAGCACCAGGGCCTTGGCGTGGTAGGGCCAGGCCACGCCGTCGACCTCGAGCACCAGGCCCGCGGTGTCGAGGTCCATGCCGGGGTCGTCGACGGTCTGGCCGCCGACGCGCACGGCACCGGCATCGACGAGGCCGGCGCAGACACGCCGCGTGCCGAAGCCCTGGCTGAACAGAATCTGGGCCAATCTCATCGGCCCGCAGTGTAAGAGGGGCTTGGACGGCTCAGGCCGCTTCGGCCGGCACCCAGTGTTTCATGCGCCGGTACAGCAGCCCACGCGACACGCCCAGCACGCGCGCGGCGCGCGAGATGTTGCCGCCTTGTTCGGCCAGTGTGCGTTCGATGACCTCGCGGGTGTGCTGGCCCAGCGTCGCGGCGCCGGGTGCCGGCTCCGGCAAGGCCGGTGGC
>JBASTF010001007.1:0-7153 GCA_049274755.1 Rubrivivax sp.
GCCCCGGCGATGCGGTTGCCGGCGGCCACCGGCACCGCGGCGGCGTTGCAGGGAATCGTCGTGCAGGTGCTGAAGCCGTCGCTGTAGCTGGCGTCCAGCAGCGTCAGCGCCAGCCGCGTGCGCCAGGCGGCGGCAGGCTGCCAGCCGGCGCCGACTTCCAGCCCGCGGCGTTCGGTGCGGCCGGTGTTCTGGTAGCTGGCGCGGCCGCCGGCATTGCTGGCGATGCCGATCTCGTCGCGTGTCCGGATCTGGAACAGCACGGCGTCGGCATCGATGCCGGCACCACGCCACTTCGTACCCAGCTCGAGCTGGCGGCTGACCTGGGGTTGCAGCGCGGTGTTGAAACCGCCGGTGCCGTCGGGACGGTAGGCCATTTCGGTGAGCGTCGGCGACTCGAAACCACGGGCCGCGCTGGCATGCAGCTGCCAGCCCGGCGCCGGCTGCCAGCGCAGCCCCAGCACCGGGTTGGTGTAGCGGAAATCGACGGCGCCGGAATCGTCGCCGTTGCTCAGGTAGTTGTCGGCCGCCGAGAGCTCCACACGGCCGCTGCGCAGCCCGGCGCTGGCGCTGAAGGCCGGGTTCAGCGTGAACTCGGCCTGGGCGTAGACGTCGCTGCTGCGGGCGCGGTTGTTTTCGTCGCGGCGCAGCCGGCCGAACACACCCAGCACCTGGGCGGCGCCGCTGCCCGTGAAGTTTTCGTAGCCGCGGCGTGCGTCGCTCTGGCGCTCGTGTGCGGCGCCGATCTGCAGGTCGATGCCGGTCCAGGCAAAACGCAGGCGCGCGTCCAGGCCGCTGAAGTCGCGGTCGAAGTCGACGACGCCGCCGCCGTGGCGCACGTTGCCCTGGGTGGCCGACGGAATGGCCAGGAACTGCGTGACGCTGCGCTGACCACGCCACAGCACCAGCTGGCTGTCGCGCAGTGCGCCGTCGCCACCGAAGCGGTGTTTCCAGTTCGCACCCAGCTGCTGCTGCGACGAGTCCTTGCGCGTGTCGAACTGCAGCGCCTGCGGCGTCGTCTGGTAGGGGTCGGCGCTGAACTGCGCCGCCGTCAGGCCCAGCGGGTCCTGCGCCGGCTGGGACCAGGCGCCGGCGCTCACGGTCACGGTGTCGGCGTCGCCCTGCCAGGCCAGCCGCAGGTTGGCCAGCTCGCGCTGGGCCGCGGCATGCGGGCGGAAACCGCCGTAAGACATCGCCGAAGCCGAAGCACGCAGGCTGAAGCCCTTGCCCAACGGCGCCGCCACGGCAGCACGCAGCTGCTGCAGGCCGAAGCTGCCGAGGTCGATCTCGCCTTCCACTTCGGCCCGTTTCACCGGCGTGCTGACCAGCGAGATGACACCGCCCGAGCTGTTGCCGTAGAGCACCGAAAACGGCCCGCGCAGCACCTCCACCCGTTCGGCGCCGGCGAGGTCGAACTGCGCCACCTGGCCCTGGCCGTCGGGGCCGCTGGCCGGAATGCCGTCGGCCAGCAGGCGCACACCACGCACGCCGAAGGTGGCGCGGGCACCGAAGCCGCGCGAGCCGATCTGCAGGTCCTGCGCGTAGTTGTTGCGGTTGGCCACCGTCAGCCCCGGCACCCGCGCCAGCGCTTCGCTGAGGTTGATCTGCGGCCCGGCCGCACGCAGTTCGTCGCGGCCGACCACGGCCACCGCATACGGTGCCTCGGCCACGGCACGTTCGACGATGCTGCCGGTGACGAAAACGGTCTCGGTCTGGGTCTGGGCGGCGACAGCCGTCGCCAGCAGGGCAAGACCAAACGGAGGCAACAGGGCAAACGCGGCAGGCATCTCGGGTTCCGAACGTGGGCGGGGCGCGCATCAGAACGGGATTTGTGCGCTGCGCCAAGCCGGGCTGACCCGGGTTGCGCAGGCCTGCTGCTCCGGATTGGAACAGCCGGGCCCCGCCGCGCCCCGGCGCGACCGTGTCTAGGGTTTCCATCAAGGCGCGCAAAACAGCGCCTGTGCCTAGCATGCGGCGTCGCTGCCACACCACACAAGGAGACACCCATGCCCAGCATCACGCTGAAGGTCAACGGAAGCGAGGTCACGCGCGAGGTCGCGCCGCAGACGCTGCTGTCCGAATTCATCCGCGAAGACCTGCGCCTGACCGGCACCCATGTCGGCTGCGACACCAGCCAGTGCGGCGCCTGCACCGTGCACCTGGACGGGCGTGCGGTGAAAAGCTGCGCCATGCTGGCCAGCCAGGCCGCCGGCCGCAGCGTGACGACGATCGAAGGCATCGCCGCCGCCGACGGCACGCTGCACCCGATGCAGGCCGCCTTCAACACCTGCCATGGCCTGCAGTGCGGCTTCTGCACGCCGGGCATGGTGATGAGCGCCATCGACCTGGTGAAACACCACGACTGCAGCAGCGAGGGCGCCATCCGCGAAGGGCTGGAAGGCAACCTCTGCCGCTGCACCGGCTACCAGAACATCGTCAAGGCCGTGGCCCAGGCCGCGCCCGCCACCAAGGCCATGGCCTGATCACCGGGAGCCCCACCATGAACGCACGCCAAGGATTTGTCGGCCAGAGTGTTGCCCGCCGCGAGGATGGACGTTTCCTCACCGGCCGCGGCCAGTACACCGACGACATCGTGCTGCACGGCCAGACCTACGGCTATTTCCTGCGCAGCCCGCACGCCCACGCCACGATCAAAAGCCTGTCCACCGCTGCCGCTGCGAAGGCGCCCGGTGTGCTGGGCATCTTCACCGGCGAACATTTCAAGGCCGTCGGCGGCCTGCCCTGCGGCTGGCTGATCAACAACATCGACGGCAGCCCGATGAAGGAGCCCAAACATCCGGTGCTGGCCGGCTTTGAAGGGGGCAAGGTGCGCTACGTCGGCGACCGTGTCGCCCTGGTCGTCGCCGAGACGCTGGAGCAGGCCAGGGCCGCGGCAGCGCTGATCGAGGTCGACTACGAGGTGCTGCCGGCCGTCATCGACCTGAAGACGGTGAACAGCGCCGCCGCCGCGGTGCACAGCGAGGCGCCGGACAACCGCTGCTACCTCTGGCAGATCGGCGACAAGGACGGCACCGACGCGGCCTTCAAGACCGCCGCCCATGTCTCGACGCTGACCTTCCGCAACAACCGCCTGGTGCCCAATGCGATGGAGCCGCGGGCGGCCAACGCCTCGTACAACCCGAGCAGCGACGAATACACGCTGTACGTGGCGAACCAGAACCCGCACGTCGAACGCCTGCTGATGTGCGCCTTTGTGCTGGGCATTCCCGAACACAAGATGCGTGTCGTGGCGCCCGATGTCGGTGGCGGCTTCGGTTCGAAGATCTTCCTCTACGGCGAGGAAACCGCCCTGGTCTGGGCCAGCAAGCAGATCAAGCGGCCGATCAAGTGGACCGCCGAACGTTCGGAAGCCTTCCTCTCCGACGCCCATGGCCGCGACCACCTGACCACGGCCGAGCTGGCGCTGGACAAGGACGGCATGTTCACCGGCTTCCGCGTCACGACGACGGCCAACCTGGGTGCCTACCTCAGCACCTTCGCCAGCGCCGTGCCAACCATCCTGTACGCCACGCTGCTGGCCGGCCAGTACAAGACTCCGAAGATCTGCTGCACCGTCAACGCCGTGTTCACGAACACCGCGCCGGTGGACGCCTACCGCGGCGCCGGGCGGCCCGAGGCCACCTACACGGTGGAACGCATCGTCGAGACCGCGGCGCGTGAACTCGGCATCGACCCGGCCGACCTGCGCCGCCGCAACTTCATCACCACGTTCCCGTATGCCACGCCGGTGGGCCTGACCTACGACACCGGCGACTACGACGCGACGATGCGGCGTGCCGTCGAACTGGCCGATGTCGGCGGCTTCGAGGCGCGCAAGGCGGCCAGCGCCGCCAAGGGGCTGAAGCGTGGCCTGGGCTACAGCGCCTACATCGAAGCCTGCGGCATCGCACCGAGCAGCGTCGCGGGTGCGCTGGGCGCACGTGCAGGCCTGTTCGAGGCTGGCGAGGTGCGTGTGCACCCCACCGGCAAGGTGACGGTCTTCACCGGCAGCCACAGCCATGGCCAGGGCCACGAAACGACGTTTGCGCAGGTGGTGGCCGACAAGCTGGGCATTCCGATGGACGACGTGTCCATCGAACACGGCGACACCGGCAAGATCCTGTTCGGCATGGGCACCTACGGCAGCCGCTCGCTGGCCGTCGGCGGCACCGCCATCGTGAAGGCGCTGGACAAGGTCATCGCCAAGGGCAAGAAGATCGCCGCCCACCTGATGGAGGCGGCCGACAGCGACGTGGTCTTCGAAAACGGCAACTTCAAGGTCGCCGGCACCGACAAGAGCGTGCCCTTCGCCTCGGTCTCGCTCACCGCCTACGTGCCGCACAACTTCCCGCACGACAAGCTGGAGCCGGGGCTGAACGAAAACGCCTTCTACGACCCCAGCAACTTCACCTACCCGGCCGGCAGCTACATCTGCGAGGTCGAGATCGACCCGGCCACCGGTGTCGTGAAGATCGACCGCTTCACCGCGGTGGACGACTTCGGCAACGTCATCAATCCGATGATCGTCGAAGGCCAGGTGCACGGCGGCCTGGTGCAGGGCATCGGCCAGGCGCTGCTGGAGAACTGCGTCTACGACGAAGAAAGCGGCCAGCTGCTGACCGGCAGCTACATGGACTACGCGATGCCGCGTGCCGACGACATTCCGCACCTCACGGTGGAGACGGCCAAGGGCACGCCGTGCACGCACAACCCGCTGGGTGTGAAGGGCTGCGGCGAGGCCGGCGCCATCGGCAGCCCGCCGGCGGTGATCAACGCCGTGTGCCATGCGCTGGGCATCAAGGACATGCCCATGCCCGCCAGCCCGCACAATGTGTGGCAAGCCATCCAGGCCGCGCGCTGAACGCAGCGACAGGAGAACACGCAAATGCAAGCATTCCAATACGCCAAGCCCGCCTCGGTCGCCGACGCGCTGAAGGCCGTGGGCACACCCGACGCCAAGTTCCTGGCCGGCGGGCAAAGCCTGCTGCCGTCGATGAAGCTGGGGCTGAACGCACCGGCCGCCCTGGTCGACGTGTCCGGCATCGCCGAGATGCAGGGCATCACGGTGGCCGGCGGCAAGGTCACCATCGGTGCCGCCACCACCCATGCCGCGGTCGCTGCCTCGGCCGAGGTGCAGAAGGCCATTCCGGCACTGGCCGAGCTGGCCGGCAAGATCGGCGACCGCCAGGTGCGCAACCGCGGCACCATCGGCGGCAGCCTGGCCAACAACGACCCGGCGGCCTGCTACCCGGCGGCCGTGCTGGGCCTGGGCGCCACGGTGAAGACCAACAAGCGCGAGATCGCCGCCGACGACTTCTTCCAGGCCATCTACACGACGGCGCTGGAAGACGGCGAGATCATCACCGCCGTGAGCTTCCCCATCCCGGAGAAGGCAGGCTGGCAGAAATTCAAGCAGCCGGCCTCGCGTTTTTCCATCGTCGGTGTCTTCGTCAGCAAGAGTGCAGCCGGCGTGCGTGTGGCCGTCACCGGCGCCGGTGCCAACGGCGTGTTCCGCGCCGCCGGGCTGGAAGCCAAGCTGGCCGGCAGCTGGAGCGCCTCGGCACTGGCCGGCGCCACCGTCAGCGCCGACGGCCTGAACAGCGACCTGCACGGCTCGGCCCAGTACCGCGCAGCGCTGGTGCCGGTGCTGGCGGCACGCGCCGTTGGGTGATCCGGGCGATGATGGCGGGATGACGACGGAACTCCCCCACAGCATCGATGCAACGGTCCAGCGCCTGCTGGCGCTGGACTACGTGCCCGAGCGGGCGCTGGCGACGACGGTCTACCTGTCGCTGAAGCTGCAGCGCCCGCTGTTCCTGGAAGGTGAACCCGGCACCGGCAAGACCGAGATCGCGAAGACGCTGGCGGCCATGCTGGGCCGGCCGCTGATCCGCCTGCAGTGCCACGAAGGCCTGGACCTGGCCGGTGCCGCCTACGAGTGGAACTACGCGCGGCAGATGCTGGAGATCCGCCTCGGCGAGAACGAAGGCAAGGGCCGCGCGCAGCTGGCCGATGCACTGTTCAGCGAACGCTTCCTGATCCGCCGTGCGCTGCTGCAGGCCATCGACCCGGCGCAGCCAGTGCCACCGGTGCTGCTGATCGACGAGCTCGACCGCGCCGACGAACCCTTCGAGGCTTTTCTGCTGGAGGTGCTGTCGGACTTCCAGATCACGATTCCCGAGTTCGGCACGGTGCGGGCCAAGCAGCCGCCCATCGTCGTGCTCACCAGCAACCGCACCCGCGAGATCCACGACGCGGTGAAGCGCCGCTGCCTGTACCACTGGGTGGGCTTTCCCGATGCGAAGCGCGAGGCGCAGATCCTGGCGCGGCGGGTGCCCGGTGCGCCGCAGCAGCTGTCGGCGCAGATCGTCGCCTTCGTGCAGAAGCTGCGCGAGATCGAGCTCTACAAGCTGCCCGGCATCGCCGAGACCATCGAGTGGACCCGGGCGCTGATGGAACTGGACGCGCTGGTGCTGGACCCGCAGACCATCAACGACACCTTGGGTGTGCTGCTGAAGTACCAGGACGACATCGCCAAGGTCCAGGGCTCGGAAGCGGCACGCATGCTCGAACAGGTGCAGCGCGCGGCCAACGGCTGACGGCCGGCGATGCTGCGCGCGCCCGAATCGCTGCCCGGCCACCTGGCCGACAACGTCATGCATTTCGGCCGTGTGCTGCGCCAGGCCGGGCTGCCGCTGGGCACCGACCGCATCCAGCTGGCGCTGACGGCGCTGCAGGCCGCCGGCCTGGAAAGCCGGCAGGACTTCCACGACACACTGGCTGCCTGCCTGCTCGACCGCGTCGAGCACCGCGAGATCTTCGAGCAGGCCTTCCACCTGTTCTGGCGCGACCCCGACCTGGCCGGCCGCATGATGGCGATGCTGCTGCCGCGGGTGCAGGCCAAGGAAAACGGCACGCCGCCGCCCGAGAACCGGCGCCTGGGCGAAGCGCTGTTCCCGCACCAGCCGCAGGCTCCGGAACAGCCGCCGCCGCCCGAGGAACTCGAGGTCGACGCGCAGTTCACCTGGAACGAACGCGAGCTGCTGCGCAAGGCCGATTTCGAGACGATGACGGCCGACGAATGGCGCCAGGCGCTGGCGATGCTGAAGCGCCTGGCACCGCTGTTCGAACCGCTGCCTTCGCGCCGCAGCGAACC
>JBASTF010001008.1:0-1793 GCA_049274755.1 Rubrivivax sp.
AAGCCGCGACCTTGTTCGCCAGCCCGGGCCGCTTCCACCGCCGCGTTCAGCGCCAGGATGTTGGTCTGGAACGCGATGCCATCGATGACTGCGGTGATCTCGGCGATCCGCTTCGAGCTGCCGTTGATGTCGCGCATGGTCTGCACGACCTGCCCCACCACTTCGCCGCCCTTGCCGGCCACGTCGGAGGCACCGGCGGCCAGGCGGTTGGCCTGCTGCGCGCTGTCGGCGTTGTTGCGCACCGTCGCGCTGAGCTCGTCCATCGTTGCCGAGGTCTGCTGCAGCGCACTGGCCTGGCGCTCGGTGCGCTGGCTCAGGTCGGCACTGCCTTCGGCGATCTGCGACGAACCGGTGGCGATGCTGTCGGACGCCTGGCGCACCTCGTGCACGATGCCGGCCAGGCTGGCCTGCATCGCCACCAGCGACGAGAGCACACTGCCGGCCGGCGCAGCGGCGGCGCCGGGCAGCGGGCTCAGGTCGCCACGCGCCACCTGCGCTGAAGCCTGGCTGAGATCGTCGGGCTCGGCACCCAGCGCACGCAGCAGGCCGCGGGTGATCCACAAACCGGCGCCGACGGCGAAGGCAAACGCGAAGAGGCAGCCACCGATCACGAGCAGGCGTTGCTGCACGTGGTGTGCCACCGACTCGGCCACCAGCTGCCTGGCACGTTCCTCGGTGTAGCGGGCGTAGGCGTCGGAGGCCTTGGCCAGCGCCGCCAGCAAGGGCCGGCACTCGCCGTTCATCTTCGCCACCGCTTCGCTGTGTTTGCCTGCCAGCGCCAGTTCCACGATGGCCAGCGCCACCCGGCCGTACTGGCTTTCGATGCGGTCCATCTCGGCGACGAGTTCACGCGCCTTCGGCGATGCATCGCTCGCCTGCGCGAGCAGTTGCTTGAGCGCGGCGAGCTGAACCTGCACTTTTTCGTGCGCCGCCTTCACGGCCGCCCGTTCGGCTTCCAGCTCCGCAGGCGACGTGACCAGCACGAGGTTGCGTGCCGCGACGGCACGTGCATCCACCGCCACACGCACGTGGCCTGCCAGGATCGCCCGGGCGTTGATGCCGTCGACATAGGCAGCGAAGCGCTGGTTGGCGTCGCCGAGCGCGCTGAGCGCCATGCCCGCGACGCTGAGCACCAGCGCGGCGAGGCCACCAAAGGCCAGGGTCAGCTTGCTTTTGACGGTCAGGCGGCGGGCATGCATACAGGTCGAACTCCGGTGTGTTGGCTAACCCGCAAGACACCATGCCTCGGGTTCGGCTGCTGCATGGCTTATCGGAAGATGCAAATGAATCTTGATCACCTGACACGCACGATCTGCGCCGCGAACGCGGCTGCGTGTCCGAATGCCCGGCAGCCGCTGGCATCACGCGGGAGCAGCACATGCAAACAACACGCGTCTTCCAGCGCTCTGTGGCCACGATCCCGACGACGTGATGCCTGCAAACCTGCATCTGCGCTTGGCGCCTGCGGCAGGCACGCTGGTGTCCGGCAACGGCGACCGCTTCAGGCTGGGCCCCGGCCCGGCGGCGCTGTTGATCCTGCGTGAGTGCATGCACCATCTGGGCTTCGACACGGTGATGGTCGTTCCCGGCTGACGGGTTTGCGCGCTCGCGTGACCCACTCGCCAGCATCGTCAGTCCTGTCGACGCCTGTGGCCTGTGCTTTCGTTAGTGTTGCGGGGAACGCATGGACCCATCCAGACACCTGATCGGCACCCCGCCCGTCCACGCCCTGCGGCGTGCACTTGCCGCTGCGCTGGGTTGCCTGCTGCTGGCTGGCTGCGGCAGCCTGGCGC
>JBASTF010001009.1:0-1681 GCA_049274755.1 Rubrivivax sp.
ACCCAGTTCGACCTGGGCAAGCCCACCAACAGCAACACCTTCCTGGCCGCCCGCGGTCCTGTCAAGGTGGACCACAAGCTGACGGCAAGCACCGCCCTGGGCCTCCTGGAGCCTGGCAATGGCATCCCCCTGCCTGACCACCTGAACCTCGCTGCCTCCCTCGTGGCGGCCCGTGAGGGCGTGGTGCTGGGTGCCTATCAGGACCCGGCTGCTGACGCTGGCCAGAACATCGGCACGGGCTACAACCTGAAGGCCAACGCGGCCACCGTCGATGCTGACCTGAAGGCTGTGGGTGTGCCCCCTGAGCGCATCCCCGACATCAAGGAAGGCCGCGCAGGTCTGACCCCTGACCAGGCCAAGTGGCTGACCCAGCTCTCCGTGAAGCGGTTTGAGCCCAAGGTCAAGGCTGTGGCCGAAGCCACCCAGGCTGGCCTGTGGGACAAGCTGACCCCGCCCCAGAAGGCCGTGATGGTCGATGTGGCCTACCAGACGGGTGACGCCAGTCAGTACAAGAAGGCCTGGGCATCCCTTGCCAAGGGCGACACCGAAGCCTTCCGCACTGAGCTGAAGACCTTCTACACCAACCAGGCCAAGCAACGGGTCGAAGACACCCGTGCCCTGGACCTCCGTTCCTCCCTCCTGCAAGGCCTCCCTGCCTGGAAAGCTCGCCTCTCGGTGGCCTCCCGGTAAGGGGGTCGATAGGCGATGGGCCATGCCGTGAGGCACCGCCCTAGCCCGCTGGATCAACGCGGATCACACCGACACAGCACGATGAGCACAACCCACAACGCAACGCCCTACCCCATGACCAACAGGGAAGCCAAAGCCCAAGGGCTGAAGGTCTTCCCCTCCTGGACCTCGTGCCGCAAGGCACCCAAGCACGGGAACCTGAGGCTGACAACCTCCAACAGGTGCGCCACATGCGCCCAGATGGAAGCAGACATCAAGCGGGACCTGCGGGCCAAGGTCGGGGAGCGCCTGAAGGCCCAAGCCGACCGACAAGCCATGAAGCGTGTAGCGCAGGCCCTGGCCGATGCGCAGCGGAAGGCTCAGGCAATCATCAAGGCCGCAGAGAGGGAGGCCATGGACAAGGTGAAGATGCAAGAACGGGCCAAGGCCACACGAGAGGCCAACAAGGCCAAGAGTGCCGCTCAGGCCGCCGCCAAGGCGCTATCAACCGCACCCCCTACCGAACCCCTTACCGGAGGAATTGGCGGCCTTGTGGAGGCTGTGGGCGGGTCTGGGCTTGTTGATCCCTGCCCCTGGGATTGACGCTGCCGAGGCTGGTGGGTGCCCTTCGGGGGCACCTATCACTTTTGCAGCCGGACCTGTACCCAAGCTGTACCCACGACCTGTACCCATGGGCCAAAAAGAAAACCCCTGAAAGCCATTGAAATCAAGGACTTACAGGGGTTCCAATACGGTGGGGTGGCTGATGGGACTCGAACCCACGACAACCAGAATCACAATCTGGGACTCTACCAACTGAGCTACAGCCACCGCAGCAAAGACAGAAATTATAGCGTGCTTTTCAAGCCTGTCACGATGCTGACGCAGATTTTTGCGCGTTCATCACCTTCTTGCCTTCTTTCAGGTACTCGACCTTGTGCTTGTGCTTGAGGGCCTGGTAGTAGGCATCGGCTTCGGCACGGCCCCAGTACGAACCGAACTGGTTCTGGGT
>JBASTF010001010.1:0-4862 GCA_049274755.1 Rubrivivax sp.
GCTGCAGCTGCTGCAGCAGCCAGTCGCCGGCCGTGTGTTCGTTGTGCACCAGGCCGGCGTCGACGGCGGCTTCCAGGCCTTCGGAGTAGCTGAAGCCGCCCACCGGCAGCGCCGGCGAGGCCAGCCAGATCAGGCGCAGCAGCGCCGCGGCGTCCATTCAGTGGCCGTGGTGGTGGTCGTGATCGTGGCCGTGGTGTTCATGGCCATGGTCGTGCTGTGCATGGCCGTGATCGTGTCCATGCCCATGGTCGTGGCCCTGGTGGTGTCCGTGGCCGGCTTCGGCCTGGTAGGCACCACCCTCGGGTTCGAAGCCGACGCTGGCCTCGTTCACGATCAGGTGCATGCGGCGCAGCATCTCGGCCAGCACATGGTCGGGCTCGATCTTCAGGTGGTCGGGCTGCAGTTCGATGGCGACATGGCGGTTGCCCAGATGGTAGGCGGCACGGGTCAGGTCGAACGGCGAGCCGTGTTCGGTGCAGGCCGTGATCACCAGCACCGGTTGCGGCGCGGCCGTCACACGCACCAGCGAACCGTCTTCGGCCACCAGCACGTCGCCACCGCGCACGACGCTGCCGCGCGGCAGGAAGACGCCGATGTGGCGGCCGCTGCTGTCGGTGGCGTCGAAGCGGCTTTTCTGGCGGGTGTCCCAGTCGAGCTCGACACTGGCCGCGCGCTTGACGAGGGCCGGCGCGAGGCCGCGGCCCTGGGCGATGAGCTTGTTGACGGTGAGCATGGCGGGCGCGCCCGAAAAGGCGTTGTGCTGACGGCGACCGTGTTAGTATAACTCTTGTTATAACTTGGGGCTGGCCATGAATGCACTGAAGCTCACGCAGATCGGCAACTCGGTCGGCCTGATCCTGCCCAAGGAAGTGCTGGCGCGGCTGAAGCTGGAGAAGGGCGACACGGTGTTCGTCACCGATGCGGCGAACGGAGTGATGCTGACGCCGTACGACCCGGCGTTGGACGAGCAGCTGAAGGCCGGGCGCGAGTTCATGCGCGAGTTCCGCGATACCTTCCATCAGCTGGCCAAATAAATGAGCGGCTGGCGCTGGGTCGACCGGCGCGCGCTCGAACTGCTGCACGACGAGAGCATCGCCGAACATGGCGGTGCGCCGGGTCTGCGCGACGAAGGCTTGCTGGAGTCCGCGCTGGCCAGGCCGCAGAACCTGGCGGCTTACGAGCAGCCCGACTTGGCTGCGCTGGCTGCCGCCTATGGTGTTGGCCTGGCCAAGAACCACGGTTTTGTCGATGGCAACAAGCGTGCGGCCTTCCTCGCAGTCGGCTTGTTCCTGGCGCTGAACGGGCACCGTCTCGTCGCGACACAAGCCGATGCGACATTGACGATGCTGGCCGTCGCCGCCGGCTCGCTCGACGAAGCCGGCTTCGCGGCCTGGCTGCGCAGCCACCTGCAGCCGCGCTGAGCGCTCAGAAGTCGGTCCGCGCCGGCAGCACCGTGCCCCGGCATTCGCCGAAGCCGATGCGCGCCCACCCCGGTGCCTCGCACCAGCCGCGGAACACCACGGTGTCGCCGTCGGCCAGGAAACCCCGGCTGTCGCCGCTGTCGCCCAGCGCCACCGGCGCGCGCCCGGCCTGGGCCAGTTCCATCATCGCGCCGGCTTCGGCGGCCGTGGGGCCGGAGATCGTGCCGCTGCCCAGCAGGTCGCCCGGCTGCAGGTTGCAACCGCCCACCGTGTGGTGCGTGAGCATCTGCGCCGGCGTCCAGTGCTGGTGGCGGAAGCTGGTGCGGGTCAGCCAGGCCGGGGTGCGGTGGGTCGCAGGCTGGATGCCGACCTCGAGCTGGATGTCGATGCCGCCGGTGTCCCGGTTGCCTGCCGTGTCCAGATAGGCCAGTGGCTGCGGGAAAGCGGCCTCGCGCTGCCAGCGGCAGCGGAACGGCGTCAGCGCCGCCATCGTGACGATCCACGGCGACACCGAGGTCGAGAAGTTCTTGGCCTGGAAGGGGCCCAGCGGCTGCATCTCCCAGCCCTGGATGTCGCGTGCCGACCAGTCGTTGAGCAGGCAGATGCCGAACAGGTGTTGCTCGGCGCTTTCGAGCGCGATCGTGTCGCCGAGCCGGTTGCCGTGGCCGATGTACAGCCCCAGCTCCAGCTCGTAGTCCAGCCACTGGCAGGGGCCCAGCGTCGGTGCCGCGGCGTCGGGCTTCTTGCTCTGGCCCACGGGCCGGCGCACCGGCGTGCCGCTGATCACGACACTCGATGCGCGCCCGTGGTAGGCGGTGGGAATGTGGTGGAAGTTCAGCGACACCTCGGGAATGCCGAACAGCTTGCCGATGTTCAGCGCATGGTGGTACGAGGTGTAGAAGTCGG
Organism: Rubrivivax sp.; assembly: GCA_049274755.1. Taxonomy (GTDB): domain Bacteria; phylum Pseudomonadota; class Gammaproteobacteria; order Burkholderiales; family Burkholderiaceae_C; genus Rubrivivax. The sequence goes on from JBASTF010001010.1 coordinate 2,328, forward strand.
TGTAGTCCCCGATCTGCGTCGGCAGCGTGTATTCGGCCTGGTCCTGCGGCCGCAGGAATGCCGGCTGCGGCGTGGCGCCGGCCTGCAGCCAGCGGAACAACGCCTCACGCAGCGCCTGCCAGGCCGGCGGCCCCATGTGCATGAAGCCATTCAGCTTCGGTTGCGAGGCCGCCAGCAGCGCCTGCGCGGCCAGGCCTTCGAAGGGCGCGGCAGCCGCCAGCGCCGCGAGGTCGACGATCTGCTCGCCGATGGCCACACCGCCGCGGTACTGCAGGTCGCCACGGCGTCTGAACACCGCCAACGGCAGGTTCTGGACAGCGAAGTCGCTGCCGCCATTGGCCGAAGCCACCCAGCTGGTCGCCGACGGGTCGTGCGTGAAGTCCAGCGCCATCGTCAGGCCGCCATCAGCTTGTCGTCGAAGATCGCCACCGCCCGTGTCCAGCCGGCCGAGGCGCCGCGGATCTTGTGCGGGAAACACGAGATGTAGAAGCCGCTGGCCGGCAGCGCCTCCAGGTTGTGCAGCTTCTCCAGGTGGCAGTAGCCGATGTCGCGGCCGGCCTTGTGACCTTCCCAGATCAGCGAGGCGTCGTGCGACTCGCCGTACTTCTTCGCCGTGTGCACAAAGGGCGCGTCCCAGCTCCAGGCGTCGGTGCCGGTCAGGCGCACACCACGCTCCAGCAGGTACATCGTGGCTTCATAACCCATGCCGCAGCCCGAGGACACATAGTCCGGCTGGCCGTAGCGCGAACCGGCGCGGGTGTTGACGACGACGATCTCCAGCGGCTGCAGCGTGTGGCCGACACGCTGCAACTCGGCCTCGACATCGGCGGCGGTGACGACATAGCCGTCGCCGAAGTGGCGGAAGTCGAGTTTCACGCCGGGCTGGAAACACCACTCCAGCGGCACCTCGTGGATCGCGATCGAACGCTCCTGGTGGCCCAGGGCCTTGTTCATCGTCGAGTGGAAGTGGTACGGCGCGTCCAGGTGCGTGCCGTTGTGCGTGGACAGCTGCACCAGTTCCACGGCCCAGCCTTCGCCGTCGGGCAGGTCTTCTTTCTTCAGTCCGGGGAAAAAGGGTTCGATCTGGGCATAGGTGTTGTCGTGCGTGAAGTACTCGATCTTGGGCGCGAAGGCCGGCGGGTCCGACAGCACGTCGTTCTCGAGGTAGATCGACAGGTCGACGAAGGTGCGGGGCATGGACGTCACTCCTCTACGGGTTCTGCCAGCGCAGCAGCCGGCGTTCGGTGAAGGACAGCAGCGCATTGCTGGCAAAGCCGATCAGGCCCAGCAGCACGATGCCGGCAAACAGTTCGCTGGCGCGGAAGGCCCGCGCCGCCAGCAGGATGGCCTGGCCCAGGCCGGGCTGCGAGGCGATCATCTCGCCGACGACGGCGACGATCAGCGACACCGTCATCGACAGCCGCATGCCGGCCAGGATGTCGGGCAAGGCATTCGGCAGCCCGAGCTTGAACACAAAGGCGGCGCGCGACAGCTGCAGGCAGCGCGACACCTCCAGGAGCCGCGGCTCGACGGCGGCGAAACCATGCACGGTGGCCAGCAGCACCGGCCACATCGCGCCGAAGGCCACCACCACCAGCACCATGCCCGGGCTCAGCCCGAACAAGGCGATGGCCAGCGGCAGCAGGGCCGACGCCGGCAGCGGGCGCACGAACTCCAGCGTCGGCTGCAGCCAGGCGCGCGCCGTGGCCGAGATGCCCACCAGTGCGCCGAGGCCGATGCCGGCCAGCGAGGCCAGCAGCCAGCCCTGCAGCATGCGCAGCAGCGTTGCGCCGGTGAAGCCGGCGAGCTCGCCGGCCAGGCCTTCGTGCAGGCTGGCCAGCGTGGCTTCGGGCGTGGGCAGGAAAACACGGCTGATCCAGCCGCCATGGCTGGCCAGCCACCACAGCGCCACGAGCCCGGCAAACACCAGCAGCGAGCCGATGTGCTTCATGTCGCGGCCCCCATGCGCCGTGCGACCTGGCGCTGCAGCGCCAGTGCTGCGGCGTTGACGGCAAACCCGACGACGCCGATCCAGCCCAGCCAGGCCAGCATCAGCGCCGGGTCCAGGCTTTGCTGCGCGATCATCATCGCGTAGCCCATGCCATTGGGGTTGGCGGCGATCTCCACCGTCACCGCGACGACGAGTGCAATCGCCACCGCCAGCCGCAGCGCGACGAAGAGGCGCGGCACGCAGGCCGGCAGCACGATCTTCCAGCTGCGCTGCCAGGCGTTCAGCCCCAGCACCTGGCTGACTTCCAGCAGCCGCGGGTCGACCTGGCGCACGGCCGCCTGCGTCAGCAGCAGCAGCGGCCAGAACGCGGCGAAGGCGACGACGGCCACCTCCATGCGCAGGCCGAAACCGAACACCAGCATGGCCAGCGGAATGAGCGCCACCGACGGCACGGGCCGCAGCATTTCCACCGACAGCAGGCTCAGCGCTGCGGCGCGCTGCGACAGGCCCAGCAGCAGACCCAGCGACACGCCCAGCAGCACGGCCACCAGCAGCCCCAGCGCCGCGGCGCCCAGCGTGAATGC